>JAPLOC010000565.1:0-6999 GCA_026692825.1 Planctomycetota bacterium
TTCGAAGAAGTTTTAGACAGGATGAAAGGGATGAAGAGGATGAACAGGATTCCTGAGGCGGCAGTCGCTCGTGTGGATTGAGAGTATTCACCGCAGTCACGTGTTCCAACGCGTCGGATGTCTGGTACAGACGCTTCACTGGACCTACCTCCAGGACCGTGGGCGGACGCTCCCGACGCCATCGGAATTCGGGCGGCGTGGAGAATAGCTCTTGCCCTCCAGACGAAGGCCGTTTCCAACTCAGTGCAATTGGAAATTGTCCAGCGAGCGGAAATGGCGAGTGATTCCATCCTGTTCATCCCTTTCATCCTCTTCATCCTGTCAAATTCGTTCCGTCCGTCTGCCCCATCCTCCAATCCTCCAAGCCGGACGACCACACATCGCGGATTGGAAGAAGTTTTAGACAGGATGAAAGGGATGAAGAGGATGAACAGTATTCCTGAGGCGGCAGTCGTTCGTGTCGATTGAGAGTATTCCCAGAACGATCTCGCGTTTTCGGCCGCGTAGCGTATAAGATCCACGTCATCGGCCGCGATTGCATTGGTGCTGCGGCCTGATTCACCAGCGTTTTTGCGCCCGCGTTCGGATTGCCTACGCGGGGTTGCGTCCGCGACTTCTCGAACTCATCCCATGCCGCAGAAATACGTGTTTATCAACTATCGCCGTAAGGACGCCCAGCAGGCGGTCCGGGCACTGAGGCTGGCGCTCGAAATGCGACTTGTCGAGGGGTCTGTGTTCGTCGACGTTGACGACATCCAGTCGGGCGACCTTTGGGCCGATCGTTTGAAGCAGAAGCTCGACGACGCGGCGGTGATGCTGTCCGTCGTGGGGCCGGGTTGGTTGTCGGCCAAGAATGAGTACCACCAGCGACGACTCGACTTGGAGGACGATTGGGTTCGCCAGGAGATCGCGTTCGCACTCGGAACCGATCCGCCGAAGCTGATCATTCCCGTATTGGTCGATGGCGAGGTCAAGTTGCCCCCCGAGTTGGCGCTCCCGGTGGAAATCCGCGGACTATTGAAGTCCCAAGCTCACGTGCTGCGCGACGAGTCGGCGTGGTCTCGCGATTTCGAGGCCCTGCTGAAGGTGTTGACTGACACTCATGGGTTGGAGCTCAAGCCACTGCCGACTGGAACCGGCGTCGCGCTGCCGCCGCCACCTTCCAACGCGATCGTCGCGTATCTGCGGCGGCTCGAAACAGAAACCGAACACCTCACACTGATGGGCATGGGGCGGAGCTTTCAGGTGGAGTTGCCGATCGCGCAGGCGTACGTGCCGTTGCGCACGACGCTCGTCCGGTCGTTTGAGTTGAAGGAAACCGAGCGGTTCCACGCGGGGCTGGCCGACCATGAAGAGAACGTCGATCTGTGCGAAGTCTTTCGGACCGCCGCATCTATGCAGCAGCGTGGGATTGTGCTGCTGGGAGAACCGGGCTCGGGGAAGACGACCGGGGCGCGGCAGCTCGCGTGGCACTTGTCGAGTGGCCACTGCCGGCCCGAGGAACTGGGACTTCCCGCCGGCATCACTCCCGTGTTGCTGCGATTCCGCAACCTCTCGAAAGAGATTTTGGCACAATGTGTCGGCGGCGACCAAGTGAGCCGCGCCAACGGCCTGCGGCTGTTTCTCGAACACGAAACGCAATGCGTCGATGCGGCGGATGGCGAGCAACACCCCGGACCGGAACTCTGGAACCTGAAAGATCCCGGGCTGCTCTGGATTCTCGACGGGCTGGATGAAGTGATCGACCCGGCGTGGCGACAGATGGTTTCGGGCTGGATTCAGCGGGCGATTGGCAACCGCCCGAAAGATTGGTTTCTGGTCACGTCGCGCTTCCAGGGATACTACCGCGAGGGGGTTTCGCTCGGGGCCAAGTTCGTGGAGTTTCACGTCCGCCCGCTAAGCGACGCGCAGGTCGAACGGTTCGTGCGCGACTGGTTCGGTGCCGCCTTTGGCAAACTTCTGGGGGAGGGAACCAAAGCGCAGGGGAAGGCGCAGGCCGACAGTCAGGAACTGCTCGATATTCTCGCCCGGCCGTCGTATCAGACGGGGCGCATTCGCGAGCTGTGTACGAACCCGCTGTTGCTCACGATTCTATGTATTGTGTTCCACGAAGAGCGCAAGTTGCCGACGAAGCGGGCCGAGTTGTATGCGCATTGCGTGCGGGTGCTGTTGGAATACTGGCGGCGTGATCTTTACAAAGACGACATGCAGACCGGCTTGCAGCCGTACGATGCGGCGGCCGCGCAGACGGTGCTGGCGCGGCTGGCGTGGTGGATGCATTTGGAACAAGACCGCACGGCGGCTCCGCTCGACGATTTGGCGGCGGAAGCGGCCAAAGGGCTGGCCAGGGTGTCGGCCGATTCGGGACTGGGGCGCGACGGGCAGGCGTTTCTGAAACGGATGCGCGATGAAGCGGGGATCTTGGCGATGACGGGGGACGGGGCAGGGAACTGCGGATTTTTGCACTTGAGTTTTCAGGAGTACCTGGGGGCGGATCGGGTTGGCGGCAGAACTGGCGAAGCGGGCACCGGAGAGCTGGTGGCGCGAGTCGGCGCTGTTGTCGCTGCGGCAGTCGCGTCCATTCTGTGAAGCGTTTTTTCGCGCGATGCTGGCGGAGGGGCTGGCCGAGCGGCATCCCGATCTGACCGACCGATTTCTCAATGAGACATTGTATTTTGAATCCGGACCATTTCTGGAGGTTCTATCCGGCGAGCAGCCTCCAGCCCGGGTCGCGGCCGTCTTGCGGTTGCTGCGCGACCGAGCGGAGCCACTTCCGGAATTGGAAGCGATTTGTCGCCGGCTGAGCAGTTCGTCGGACGCGACAACGGCCAGCATGGCGGGCGAGATTCTCGTGCGGCGGGGTTGGCAGCCGATGGCGACAGCGAGCGAAGAGCTGTTCGTCGATGAGAAGTCGGGGGTGACGTTTGTGCGGATTCGGGCCGGAGTGTTTGTGATGGGCGACGACAACGGAAAAATGAACGAGCGACCCGCCCATCGGATGCGGATCCGGCAGGACTTCTGGCTGGCGAAGTACCCGGTAACCAATGCGCAGTACAAACGGTTTCTGATAGCGCAGCGCGGTAGAGCAAGAAAGCCGCCCTACTGGGACGACCGCCGATTCAATCAACCGGAACAACCGGTCGTTGCAGTCACTTGGTTCGAGGCGTACGCGTTTAGTGAATGGGTGGGAGGGCGATTGCCGACGGAAGCAGAATGGGAGTATGCCTGTCGGGCCGGGTCAACCACGAAGTACTGTTTCGGCGATGATCCGGCCGAGTTGGGTGAATATGCCTGGTTCGATAAGAACTGTGGCGGCCAGACACAGCCCGTGGGGACGAAGAAGCCGAATGCGTGGGGACTGCACGACATGCACGGGAACGTGTGGGAATGGTGCCACGACGCATACCAAGCGTATCCACGAGCGAAGCCGGGTAGCGTGATCGACGACGCGTTAGAGTCTGGTGAAACCTACACAACCAATGTCCGTGTGTTGCGCGGCGGGCCGTTCGGCGGTATGTCGTCGGTCGTTCGCTCGTCAGGCCGCTACTTCAACGCGCCGGACATTGACGACGGCACAGTTTCGTTTCGTCCGTCGAGAACTTACCGCTGAGCTGCCTAACTTTTTTACCTCTTTCAGCGTTCGAACCCGAGTTGACGTCGACGGCAAAGCGACGGCGCCAGCCGGCGTGCGAATTTTTTCAGCGGCCCGCATAAAGACGATACCTCGCACGGCCGAAAATGAGACAATTTCGGTGAGCCGCGATCGTCAGGAAGCGGTATCAAGCCCCCGCTTCCTGACGGGCGCGGCTCCATCAAGATGTCTCAACACGTACCGCGCGGAGTATCAGTAGAAAACGACAGACCCCAAAGCGGATAGGGGCGTCGCCAACACCAGCCGCCAACCGCCATTTCCAAAACCCCATCCACCCGCTGCAGACGCCATCCCGCTCGGGTTCAATGTCGCGTTATCGGCCGCGTGGAGCATAAGCTCTCGCGGCTGCCTAAACCGCCGCTTCCGCCGGCAGTTCCACCTGGATTTGATCGTCCATCACCCGGACGTTGTACGTCGGCTGCCGCAGGGACGATTTGGGGTTATCGAGCCACGTTCCCGAATGGACGCAAAACCGCCACGCGTGCCAGGGACAGTACACCCCCCCGTCTTCGACAAACCCGCTGGCGAGCGACGCCCCCATGTGCGGGCACGCGTCGAGGATCGCGGAATACGCTCCCTTGACCAGGAAGACCGCGACCATGCGGCCACCCAGTTCATAGGCGCGCCCCTCCCCCTCGGGAATGTCACCCACGCGGGCGACGGTCTGAAACTCAGCCATGCTTGCGGTTTCCCTGTCGTCTGAATACCTTGCGGGACTCTCGCCAGACCACTCTGCGTGACGATCTGGCCCACCCCTTGTACACTCGGCGGACCCTGGTTCGCAATTCTCGATGAAACGCAATCCTGTGAAGGCCGCTTTGAAGGCCGGGCAGCCGCAAATTGGCACCTGGCTCTCTCTGGGAAGCCTGTACGCGACCCGGGTCATGGCTCGGGTCGGTTTTCCATGGCTCACGGTCGATATGGAACACTCCCCCATCGACATCGCCCAGGCCGCGATGCTGTTCGGGGCGATCGCCGAGGCGGGTTGCGTGCCAATCGCCCGCGTCCCGCGCGGCACCCACGAGAACATCAAACGCGTTCTCGACGCCGGCGCGATGGGAATTGTCGTTCCCATGGTGAACACGGTCGAAGAGGCCCAGCTCGCGATCGCCGCCGCCAAGTATCCCCCCTTGGGAAACCGTTCGGTCGGTGGCGGCCTGCACGCGTTGAATTTTGACGCCTCCGCAGGTGACTATTACAAACACGCGAACGACGAGATTCTGGTCATCCTGCAAACCGAATCACCCGAAGGGGTCGATAACGCCGAGGCGATCTATTCGCTCCCCGGTGTCGACGCGATTTTCGTCGGTCCGAACGATCTGACGTTTCAAATGCGCGGCCCCGATGGCATCGATCCCTCTCCGGCGCAACTCGAAGCGATGCTCCAGCGCGTCCTGGCGGCGGGAAAAAAGACCGGCACTCCGGTTGGTCTGCACGTGCAATCGATTGATGATGTGAATCGCCGGGTCGCCGAGGGGTGGCGGTTCCTGGCGATTGGCAGCGAACTCCGCTTCATGACCGCCGAGTCGCAGCGTATCGTGTCGGGACTGCAACTGAAAAAAGCCGCCGACCTCGCCCGCTACTAGACAACGTCCCACATTCCCGCACCCATCTCTCGCATCCATTTCTCTGGGCCACGCTCCATGCACATGATGAAAGCCATCGCCGTCCGTCCCGGTCAACCCAACAGCGTTCACCTCGCCGAACTCGCGAAACCCAACGTCAATCAGATCCCCAACGGCCGCGGCGTGCTCGTTCGCGTTCTCAAGGTCGGTGTCGACGCGACCGACCGCGAAATCAACGACGCCCTCTACGGGAACGCCCCTCCCGGGTACAACTTTCTGGTGCTGGGGCACGAATCGTTTGGAATCGTCGAGGAAGTCGGCTCTGCGGTCAAGCACGTCAAGCCGGGTGACTATGTCACTTGCACCGTGCGTCGGCCGGGTGGTTCCATCTTCGACATGATCGGTCGTTCCGACATCACCAGCGAAGAAATCTACTACGAGCGCGGCATCAACCTGCTGCACGGATTTCTGACGGAATACTACGTCGACGACGCCGAGTTCGTGGTCCGTATGCCGGTCGGACTCAAGCACCTGCACGTGCTGGCCGAACCGATGAGCTGCGCCGCGAAAGCCGTTCAGCAGGCTTATGAAGCACAACGCCGGTTGCAGGTCTGGGACCCCAAACTGGCGTTCGTGACCGGTGCGGGACAGATCGGGTTGCTGACCACCCTCATCCTGCGGCTGCGGGGCCTGGAAGTTTACACGTTCGCCCGGGGTGAGGCTCCGAATCTCAAGTCAGAGATCGTCAGCGGAATCGGGGCGCATTACGTCAGCACGAATCAGAAGACGCTGAAAGACGTGGCGGCGGAAGTCGGGCGTCCCGATCTGGTCGTCGAGGCGACCGGTTCCAGCGCGATCGCCTTCGCGGCGATGGAGGTATTGGGCCACAACGGCGTTGAAGTCTGGACCAGCATCACCGGGGGACAACGGACTGTGCAGGTTCCCGCCGACAACCTGAACCTGAACTGGGTACTCGGCAACAAGCTGTTGCTCGGCTCGGTGAATGCGAACCGCCGGCATTTCGAACAGGGGATCGCCGACCTGGCTCTGGGAGAAGTCACGTATCCCGGCGTGATCGAGCGGATTCTCACGACCCCAGTGAAGGGAATCGAGAACTACAAAGAAATGATGCGGCTGCTCGTGGAAGACAAGCAGGCGCTCAAGGTGTATGTCGACGTCGCCGAGGGGAGATTCGCGTCGGCGGCTTGAGATCGCGGATCGNNTCGATACGAGCCGCGCCGGTCATGCGGTTCCATTACCTTCATCCCGATTCCCTGGACATCCCATGCGCTCCTCTCTGGCTCTCATCCTGTTCCTGGCCGCGTTCACGCCAGCGGCGACCGCGTTCGCCCAGCAAGCCGGTGCCGTCGAGTTCACCCGACAGGAAGATGTGATCTACGGTCGCAAATTTGGGACCGCACTCACGCTCGACGTCTTCACTCCCAAGGCCAATGCCAACGGCCGGGGATTGATTTTCTGCGTTAGCGGCGGTTGGTTTTCCGCTCATGAAGCGATCAACGTCGGTTTCTTCAACGAATTCCTGAAGCGGGGCTACACGGTCTTCGCGGTCGTGCATGGCAGTCAGCCGAAGTTCACGATCCCCGAAATTCTTCAGGACCAGCATCGTGCCGTCCGCTTTGTGCGCCATCACGCGAAGCGGTTTGGCATTGATCCCGACCAGATCGGAATTTACGGCGGGTCAGCGGGCGGACACCTCTCCCTGATGCAGGGGACCGCGGGCGAAAAAGGGAACCCCGAGGCGACCGATCCGGTCGATCGTCA
>JAPLOC010000565.1:7021-19906 GCA_026692825.1 Planctomycetota bacterium
TCGATCGTCAGAGCAGCCGGGTGCAGGCGGTCGCCTGTTTCTTTCCCCCCACCGACTTTTTGAACTATGGCAAGCCCGGGGAAAACGCGTTGGGGCGGGGCGTTCTCGCCAGTTTTCGCGCGCCGTTCGATTTCCGGGAACTCGACCCCAAAATCAACTCGTTCGTGCTGATCAGCGAAGAGGATCGCATTCTGGAGATCGGGCGACAGATTTCGCCGGTGTATCACGTCACTCCCGACGACGCCCCGTCACTGATCATTCATGGCGATGCTGACAAACTGGTGCCGATTCAACAGGCCGAGCGGATCATCGAGGCGTTCAAAGAGCAAAACGTCCCTGCCGAACTGATCGTCAAACCCGGCGCGGCTCATGGGTGGCCCGATCTGCCCCAAGATCTGGTGAAATTCGCCGACTGGTTCGACAAGTACCTCAAGCCCGCGGCGAAGTGATCTTCGGATCGCGCTGAGTTCATTCACACCCCTCGATCATCCCGGCCGCCATGCGAATCGCCTATCTCGACTGTTCCTCCGGCATCTCGGGCGACATGACGGTCGCCGCCTTGGTGGACGCCGGGGTCGATCCCCAAGCGATCATCGCGGGGATCGCCTCGCTGGGGTTGCCGGGTGTCGAAATCGCCTTTCAACCGGTGATGCGGTGCGCGTTCCGGGCGTTGCACCTGCGGATCACGTATCCCGAACAGCACGCGCATCGGCATCTGGCCGACATTCATGCGATTCTGGATCGTGGATCGCTCGCGCCGCGGCAGAAGCAGCTCGCCCTGCGGATCTTTCACGAAATCGCCAAAGCAGAGGCGACCGTTCACGGCACAACGGTCGACCAGATCCATTTTCATGAAGTCGGCGCGATTGATTCGATTGTTGATATTGTCGCGTCGGCGATCGGGTTTGATCTCTTGGGGGTTGAAGAGGTGATCTCCAGCCCGATTCCCACCGGTCGCGGGCAGGTGCGGATCGCGCATGGAGTTTGCACCGTTCCGACGCCCGGGACCGCGGAACTGTTGAAGGGAGTCCCGCTGGTCGACGTTCCGGTGAATCTCGAACTCACCACCCCCACGGGGGCGGCGATTCTCAAGGCGGTCGTCGACCGATTCGGCCCGATTCCATCGATGACGATTGAGAGCATCGGGCATGGGGCCGGCACAAAGGATCTGACCGACCGTGCGAACATGCTGCGGATTCTGGTGGGGGAGGCGACCACCGCGGATTCTGAACACGACGAGGTGCTGGTGCTGGAGACGAATCTGGACGACGTCGCGGGCGAGATTGTCGGCTACACGAGGCAGCGATTGCTGGCTGCCGGCGCGCTCGACGTCTATTCGATTCCGCTGCAGATGAAAAAGGATCGTCCGGGCGTGCTGCTCGGGGTGATCTGCCGACCCGCCGACCAGGCGCGGCTGGAGGCGATTCTGTTCGAGGAGACCCAGACATTCGGAATCCGGCGGACCACCGCGCAGCGAACCAAGCGGACTCGCGTGGGCTGTTCGGTGAAGACCCCTTGGGGAGACGTCGCGGGGAAACTCGGGCGACACGCCGGCCAGTTGGTGTTCACCCCGGAATATGAAGCGTGTGCCCAGATCGCCCGCCAGTTCGCGGTTCCGCTGCGCGATGTGTACCGGTCTGCCGACGAAGCGTTCCGCGCGCAGGATCCGGCGGTCGCCCAAAAACTCCTGGCGGCGTCCGTCGCTCCCCCTCCCGTGATCAGTCCGCCGACAGTGCCGTCAAGCCGAGGCCATTCGCATGACCACGGCCACGACCATTCTCATGATCATTCACACGATCATGGGCATGATCATCATTTCAATTCAAAATAGGCGAATCACTGAAACGCCAGCACCAGTGCCGATACCATTGGACACTGGACCAATGCCTCCAAAATCCCAGGGGGGGCCTGGGGGGGACAGAGTCCCCCCCCAGCTTCCGCGCGGCAGCGTCGCGATGGCGACACAAAGCGATCGGTGACAGATTGCTTGAGCCGCTTCAATTACGGCTTGTTCTTGCCGTCACTGTCGTAGAAGAAGCAGTCCGGTCCCTTGTTGGTGTAGTAGGGGTACTGCACCACCGCCGGCATCGCTCCAGCGGGGGGATAGGAGAGGTCGTGAGGAACGTGGTACGGTCGGCACTGGTGACGGGCGCGACGGCTGCATTCGTCGCAGTCGCAGTCGTCCGATTCGCAGTAGCCGTTGTCAGAGCCGGCATAGGCCATGTCGCCTGGACCCTGTCCCCGAACGACCCGGGAGCTGCTGCATCCTACAGCAAAGGGAAGAAGCAAAGCGGCCGCCGCCAGCAACAGCAGATTGGAACGCATGGGAAGGATCCCCCTGAAAGCCAACAGGAAATGACCAGGGTCCGCGCCTCATCCGTGCGGGGCTCGTGGGAAGACGCCCGGTCAGAAGGTTTTATCGGCGGCGTGCCAGGCAGATCGTGCATAATCCACACCCCGAGAATGACCGTTGTCGCAGAGTCGATTCATTCGTCTTGCAGATTCGACCCAATCGGATTAAATTCACACGGCTGGTTTCCCGGTCCCGGCCAGAGTTGGCAATTCTGACGCAACCTGCTTTTCAACAAGCAGTTGCGGCACCTACTGGATGACTCAGAGAAACTCGTCTCTCAATGAAAGTTGACTGGACGCACGGACATGTTGCCTGTGCGTCCAGCCTTCAGAACCCTGGCGGAGAACGCCATTTTCATTGAGTTTGTGAACAACGGAGTGTGATTCAATGCTCGTCGCCGCCTCGACTCGTTGCTTTTCCGACCTTCCGGTCAATCAGGCCTGCTTCCACATCGACGACATGGGGTACGACAAGGTCGAACTGTGGTTCGACGAGCAGAGTTCGCACCTCAAACCGTCGGAGCTGATCAAGGATCCCGATCGCTTCTGCGCCCGCTACCGCGAAATCACCCGCTTGACGCCGATTTCGTTCTGTCTCGAAAACGAACTGTCGGCGGCCGACTTCACCGTCGTGGCGAAGGTGGCGAAGCAGTTGCGTGTCCCGCAGATCACCGTTCCGTCCGCGAAACTGGGGACGCCGTTCAATTCGGAAGTCGACCGCCTGCGGGAGCTGACCAAGATCGGCGTGCAGGACGGTGTCGTCGTCTCGTTCAAGACGAAAACCGGGCACCTTTCGGAAGACCCCCGGACGGCGGTCGAACTCTGCCAGGCGGCGCCCGGACTCGGCATTACCCTGGACCCAAGCTGCTACGTCTGTGGTCCCCACAAAAGCGCCTCGCACGACCCGGTTTACCCGTACGTCTACCACGTCCATCTTCGGGATTCGACGAACGAGCAATTCCAGGTGCCGGTCGGTCTGGGTGAGCTGGACTACGCCCGCATGATCAGCCAGCTCGAACGGGCCAATTACACCCGCACGCTCTCGGTCGAGATCTATCCCGAACTGATGGATACCGCGGGCCGGGGGGTTGAAATGCGGAAGGTCCGCCTGCTGCTGGAAAGCCTGCTGTAAAATCGGCCCCAGTCTACGAACCCGTACACTTAGAACCTGTCCAAAATCAAAACCGCTTTTGTTGCTTGTTTCGCCAACGCTCGGCACGGCGAGTACCGAAGCGCGTCGTGTGGGCCAGCGGCGGGTGAAGCTAGGTTTTCAAGGAATGGCCAATGCGTTCCATGAATTCAGGGCCGACCATCGCACGTCGAGGGAGGATGAAGGATCGGCCGGAACAAGCTCCCGCACTTCAAGCGCACCCGCTTGCGATCACGGAATTCCCTGAATTGTTGCGGCCGACGCGGCAGCGTCGCGTAGCGAATCGATGGCGTTCCTCCAGGAATCGACCAACGGAGGACGACTCGGAATTCATGGAACGCATTGGCAATCCCTTGAAAACCTATCTTGACCTGCCACCGGCATCCACATCGCACGTCGCCACTCACCGAGCCAACTCTCAATTGACTCGAATTCTGGTATTCGGCCCCTGAATGCACCACCCCGCGGCCCCCACCAACGGCGAATCTCGATTGGGATGCGAAGATGTTTCGCCAAGTACTCCGGACCCTGGGGATAGTGCTCCTCCGTCAGGGCGAGCGCAGCCTCGCGCCCGATCACGCGCTGTAGCCCTTGAGAGGCTTGATTACCAAGGTTGATTTAACATCCGCGATCAGTAACCGTTTCGTCGCGTCGTCCATCGCGTCCAGATCGGACAATCGAAACTGTACGCAAACTTCGGGATGCAGTTTCAGCAGTCGAAAGATTCGCCGTCCAAGTTCATCGTCGGGACCAGCCTCATCGTCGGTTGGATAGAACGCCAACGTCGGCGGCATCGGAACTCCCGCCAGGACACCGGGCTCATCAACCCGTTTATTCTTCCGGAGCTTACTCATCGAGTAATCCTCGCTGTTTCAACAGTTCCAGTGCGGCCACGACAGGGAGTTTAAAGACGATCCGATCGTCGCACTCGACGCCTGTCGTCCGAAACCCGAAATCTTCGTAGTACTCAACGACATCGTCTTCAATTGGAATCAAAGCGACTCGACCGTGCAAGCCATTCGAATAGCTTTCGGCGACGACGTGCACAAGCAACTCGGTTCCGCACCCACGGTACAGAGGCAGCGATGTGATGCGGGGACGATTCCACGGTGCGGTGGCCAGAAAATCGACGAATACGCACCCGTCGCCCTTATCCAGCAACGACGATCCGTGGAGATCATAAGCGATGGCTGACTGAATCCAGGAATCGGCTGTCCGCAGACAGGCACACGCCTTCTTCCAGCTCCGGTGTTTTCCGGCGATTTCCATCCAAGGCCAGTGGCCGTCGCTCTCGTTCGCTCGCACGGTTGGCCGAATTCCCTGCCACCACTGCCGATCGATGTCCGCGACGGCGTCCTGGCGGTCCAGCGATTCAATTCGCGCATTTTCCGCTCCTTCCCCAAGTCTGCGCTCGACATGGACTCCCGCACACTGACTCAAGACACGCTTCCAAGTGAAACCGTTCACGAGTGGAGTAGATTCCCGTCACCTCCGATCGCATCGACCAGTGTGACTGATTTTTCTCTCAATTTCTGGTTCGTCACCAGAATCGGTGGGTGAAAACGTGCCCGAGTAAGCGACTTCCTGTCGGGTTGCGTTCGTTTGTACTCCTCGGGGAACGGTATCGATTCCTCCCAGGACATAAGTGTACACGAGTATGTATTGCGGGTTCACCTGCATTTCGGTCGCAGGTCACCATTCGCCGTTCCCAATCACGTCAACTTGCCACGTCCCAGAATCGGCCACACCACTTCCAGGCGGTTGTCGCGGAATCCGTGAAACTCGTCGTGGAGGACTGTCGTGAAGTCGCCGTATCCCACGACCAGTTCGATCTTGTCCCCAATCTTCAGATCCTGCGAGCGGGGGCCCAGATCGAGTTCGCAATGCTCGGCGGACAGACGTTTGACCTTCGCGTCGGGGTAACCGACGACCACAGGGAGCGCCAGGTCGGGGTACATCGTCTTGCGTCCCGCGTCGAGAACCGCCCGCTCCAGCGTGGGTCGACTCACCACTGTGGCCAGCACCGTCAGAGCGTATTCCAGGTCGGTGACCTGGCAATCGTTGCGGTAGAAGGGATCCATGAAAATCCCGCCGCCAGCCTGGAGTTCCGTGATTCCCGGACACTTCGCGGTGATCTGGTAGGAACCGGTTCCTCCCGCGCTCACGATGTCGCAGTTCAGTCCCGCCTGGCGGATCGCGTCGGCACAGCCGGTCAACAGGCCAATCGCCGAGCTGATCTTTTGTGTCTTCTCTTCCATGTCGGCGATTCGCAGCAGGTGTCCTTCATACCCCATGATGCCGGCAAACCGGACCCCCTTGAGCTGGTCAATCGCCTGTGCGAGTTCCAGCGTGTCGCGACCGGGGCGAACCCCCACGCGGTCGAGTCCCAGATTGACTTCGATGATCACCCGGGGGGCGACACCGCGCTGTCGGCAGACCGCCGCCAGTGGCTCGACCTGGGCGTAGTGATCGCACGTGATGATCGGGTCGGCGTGCCGGCACAGGGCGGCGACCCGTTCCCACTTCCGCTGACCGACCACCATGTTCGCGATCAGAATGTCCCGCACGCCACCGGCCGCCATCACCTCGGCTTCCGACACCTTGGCGCACGTCACCCCGATCGCCCCGGCGGCGATTTCCATCAATGCGATCGCCGGCGTTTTATGGCACTTTTCGTGCGGCCGCCACTGCACTCCGTTCGCTTTGCACGTCTCGGCCATCAACCGAATGTTCGCTTCCATGCGATCGAGATCGATGCAGAGCAGGGGGGTGTCGAGCTCGTATTTGTTGGTGCCGATCAAAGACTGAGACACAGTTCGGGCCAGAGTGTGAGGTATCGAGTTGGTTTCTGAATCGGTCCGGCAGTGGATGCGAATCCTGGTGAGACTCTAGCAGGCGAGCCGGGCGGAGTCACCTGCGACCGGGAATCCGACAACGCCGTCGCGGTTGTCGTCCGCGCCGGTTCGCTTCCGACACCACAGTGGCATCAGGTACAGTCATGGGATGAGTGAAGCACATCGTGAAACACCGCGACTCCCCTACCGGCCCCGGCGACTGATGCCGCTGGTCCTGTTCCTACTGACGGTCGCCAGTACGATTTACGTCGGGAGAATGCAGTTCCAGGTTCCGGAGATCATTGTTGACCCGACGACGGGACAAAAACTCCCGCACGTCATTGTCGATGTAGCCAACCGCACTTTCCAGGTGGTGTACGATCGTCGACAATCGTGGCTCAATGGCCTGGTCTATTCGCTCGCCGTCCTCACGATGCTGGGGGCGCATGAGCTGGGGCACTACCTGCAAACCCGGCGTTATCGCGTCCCCGCCAGCCTGCCGATCTTCATTCCGATGCCGTTCAGCCCGATCGGCACCATGGGGGCCGTGATTTCGCAGCAGGGAGGGGTCGCCGACCGGAAGGCGATGTTCGATATCGCCATCAGTGGTCCGCTGGCTGGCTTGGTGGTGGCGATTCCCCTCAACTGGTGGGGGATCGCGCATTCAAGAATTGGTCCGATTCTGCCGGGAGCGACCGGTTATTCAAATCCGCTGATTGTGGAATGGATGGTGGGTTGGATCTTGCGGCCGCTTCAGCCGGGAGAGGACATCGCCCTCAACCCGATTCTGTTCGCAGGCTGGGTCGGGATCTTCATCACCGCGCTGAACCTGATTCCCGTCGGTCAACTGGATGGGGGGCATATCCTGTATTGCCTGATCGGGAAACGGGCGCATCACGTCGCCCGCGCCCTTTTCTTTGGCAGTCTCGGCTTCATGATTTTTCAAGTGGTCCAGGGGAACAACGACTATTTGGGCTGGAGCCTGATTCTGACATTGGTGGGGATCTCGGGCCTGCGCCATCCCCCGACTTCCGACGACCGCGTACCGCTGGGACTCCCGCGAATTGTTCTGGGCTGGTTGACTCTGGCTTTCATTTTCGTCGGGTTCGTTTCGGTGCCATTCTATGAGGGGGAAAAGCCGAATCCCCCAGCGGAGCAAACAACCCCGGCGACCGACCAGAAACCGTCCCCCTGAGTTCAATCGTCGCGGGAGTTTCGCGTGGATTCACTCTCGGAGGGATCGGCTTCCCCACCGACCAATTGAATTTCGGCAGATTCCTCTGGTGCGTCTTCCGCGAGCCATTCTTCGATGGCCACATTCGAGCGTTCCGTTTGAATCCGCTCGATTTCCTTCGCACGCTGTCCCGCGACGACCCGGCCGGTGGTATGCCCGACAATGCCACCACCCAATCCTATGACCGGGCTGATGATCGCCGAAACGAACGGACTTGCCAGTCCCGCGCTCTGGGAACCGAGTTGGGCATACAGTGCGGGATACGCCTGTTTCTCAAGTTCCCATTGCTCTTCCGCCTGAAGATATCCCACGACGTCTTCGGTCTTTTTCGCCTCCCGCGCCAATGAGATGCCGGGCAAGGAACTGAACGCGACGTAACTTCCGACGTGGCTTTTTGTGTGTACGTCTTTTGCCCACGCCGCTTCATACAGACCACGGTTCGGGTCGGGGGAATTGAGGCTCAGCGTATTGGTGAACGGATTGTAGTTGTCTTTGCCAAAGACCCGGCCGGGAAGCAGTGTGTAACCGACAACGCTTGCTGCCCCCAGGGTGTACTTCCACGCGGGGGCGACCCGCTCGTTTTCTTTCAACCTGCGCCACTGATCTTCTGGATCGTAGTCATTGACCGAAACGTAGACATCGGTGAGGTCGTTTTTCTCCAGATACTCGGCGACCTGCCGTTCCGATTCGTCGGTGGATTCCTCGTCGTGGCTATGCCCGAATGACAGCAGTTTCTTTGGAAACTGCACAATGGACTTCAAGGTGTCGAGCCGCTCGTGCGGACCACCATGCATCACCACCAACTGTGGGGCATCGACTCCTTCGGGATGGAATCGGCCATATTGGTACGGGCGTCCCGCGCAACCAGCGGACAAAACGACAGCCAGCCACGCGACGGCGCGGGGAATCGTGGGGAACAGTCGGGAGGTGCGCATTGCGCCCGCAGCGGGGAGGGAATCGAGGGGAGGGGCCGGGTGTTTACCAGAATTGAAAGTCGGCGACAATTGCAATTTGATCCTTCGCAACGCCCCAACGCCCCAACGCCCCAACAGACGGAATTGGAGACTGACGAATTCTGTTGGGGATGACATCGCAGACGCCCTCGCGGTCCTGATTTTCCGGGTTTTCAATTTTTAGCGGTGTCATTACTTGACTTTCGGCATTCTGGTCATTTAACTAGGAGTCGCACAGTCACCTGAAGGGGGTCGGTGAGCGGCTGAGGCCGCCCGGCTCTCGTGTTGCGTTCGTGAAATCGACCAGTCTGCCTCCGGGATCCCGGTTCCCGTTGATAAGCAGCGAAGCGGCCATGGCGGCCGGCTTCGGTTGGTGATGTGTTCTTTCTGCACTGGGGTTCAAGCGTCGTCCGGCGCGGTTCTACGCATTGGCGGGATCGCGGGGCGGGATGAGCGAGCCGGTTGCGATCCGTCGCGATTGTGGCCCGTTCAGTGTTGCGTATTGCGATCCGGCTACTTCGACGACGCAGGTCGCTTGCATGGTGCCGGGTGACTGCTGTTTGTTGTTCGTTCGAGCTGCATAGTTCCGACATTCAAATCTACGCCACGGAGTTCCTCACATGCGTCGCTGTCACGTTTCTTACGGCCTTGCGCTTGCCGCCACTCTTGCTGTCTTCGTCCATCGGGTCGACGCGGGACCATTCCCGTCTGCTGGTGTCGACCAAACGACTTCGCTGGGCCAATTTAAGATCGTCGTTGCCAAGCCATTCACCAATGCCGTCACGGGCATTCAACTCAATGGAGGGCTTGCTGGGTACACCTACACGGATGGAATTCTTGTCAGCCCGAGACTCTTTGATTCGATGACAGTGATCGGACGCAGTGGCCGGATCGCGCCCGCTCCAGGGGGAGTGACGATGCCAATCCCCACTGCCGGCTATCCCAATAACACAGTCTCATCAATCGCAACAGCGAACTACTCCAGCATTCCGGCCGGATTCGACCCGGACCATTCGACGCACGCGCAGGTCTACACCGAGATTCTGAACTTGAATCTTAGTGATGGCACGGGTAATGCAGTTTTGGCAGGAAATGCCGCTCCACCTGCGGCGGTCGGAGCGAGCATCGGACAGGTACAAGCTACGGATCCAATGGATGACTTCAACAACGCTCAAAGCTTTTTTGACATCTTCGCGCAGATCAATGTGAACATTGGTCTCGGCTACGGAGTTGTTGGGCTGAAGAATGATCAAGCTCTCGTACTGACTGCCACAGGCATCACGGAATTTCCACCAAAATTGCTCTACATTCATAACGCGACCACATCGCAGGACGTACGATTCTTGGCGGATGACCCGACGGGAAATGGCGCTTGGCATGCGGGTGACGTTTTCGGAAAACTCATCGTGGCGGGCCATGGCATCTCTTTTAAGAATACGCAGGGAGATATCGAAATTTTCGATCGCCAGTTCCGGGCAATCTCAGTCCCGGAGCCGTCGAGCATTGTGCTGGCCGCGATTGGTGGTGTTGGTCTTGTGATTTCGTTGCGGCGACGGAATCAAAAACAGTAGGAGGCCCGCAGATCCCGCAACGTATTTTTGCCGAAATCCCGCAAATTCGGCAAGGCCTCTATTGGAAAAATTTCGCCTGAACTGAAAACGACGCGGGACGTGATTCCTACTGGCGGCCAGTCTTGCCTCCAAGCGGGGCGTTCACATCCTACAACGAAACCCTCCCCATGGTGCCAATTCCGATGTGATCGGAGACGGGCGACGAATCGCAACACGATTTGTCGCCCGCTTCTTTCCTGTACAACGGTTTTTAGGTGTGCGTAGGAATGCGATCGTTTGGCACTTCACACGGCGGTAAGGGTAGAGGGATGGGCGGCGGAACCAAGTTCTTCGGTTTCACGCGGCAGTGGAGTATGTCCCTGGCCCTGTCGTGTCGTAGAAACGATCGAGGCACTATCTTTGTTGACAGCAACGTGAGGGGAATGGAGTCCCTGCGGTTGAGAGGGGTCGGACTGTCACGGAGCGTGGCGCGCACATGGCGCATTTTGTCGGTTCCCTCTGGATTGTGGCGAATAACTAGCACCGGCCTTGTGCGTACCATGTTCTCCCGACTGTTCACCATCTCTCCCCAAGAGGTCACCTTCGCCCGCCGTGGGTTTGTCCCCCGGCGGGCTGAAGCGTGTCGGCACTTGGAGGAAGTCGGGACGGCGTTCGTCATGGGGTACAACCTCGCGGTCACAACGCCTGCTTTGGATGACCTGATTAGGCGACTCAACGAAGTGTGTGCGGCCCGCGTTGGTTTCGCGTTCGAAGGGGCCGCGATGGGGTTGGGGATTCTGGATGCACTGCCGTTTGCGCATGTAAATCGTTGGTCCCGGTTGTTGAGCGCCGCCCCCGAACACAATTACATGCTACACGTCGGCCTGGGCTGGGCGTGGGCACGAATCCCCTGGAAACGCTGGCGATTGAGTTCGCAGATCGAACGTCTTGATCCTCTGTTGTGCTGGCTCGCTATCGACGGACTCGGGTTTCACGACGCGTTCTTTTCCACCCGCCGTGTTGTCACGGAACATCGCCTGCCGCGCGTTGCCGGCTATTCGCGACGCGCGTTCGATCAAGGCGTCGGGCGCGCCTTGTGGTTTGTGTGTTGCGCTGACCCGCAGGCGGTTCGCGAAACCCTGGTCGCGTTTCCAGCCGACCGCCACCAAGACCTGTGGGCTGGTGTCGGCTTGGCGATGACGTATGCCGGCGGAGTGCCGGTGGAAGACGTGGCGTCACTGGTGGAATTCGCCGGACCGCATCGCGCCGATTTGGCTCAAGGAGCTGCCTTCGCGGCCCAGGCCCGACGTCGGGCGGGCAATCCGACGGAACATGCCGATAGCGTGTGCCAGTGGATTTGGGGACGGTCGGCGGATGCGACCGCGCAGATCACCGACGATGCCCTGGTCGGACTGAACAAATCAGAGGTCACGCCGCCAGTGGATGGTCAGCAGGTTGGCGATGGGGTATTGGGAATCCGTGGCGCAATGGACGACGGTGGAAGCCCAGTGGGGGGTTCAGCGTTGGCGGTAGACCAGCGGCGGCTCGGCGGGAGCCTCGCCCTCCCTTTGAGTGGCATTCCAGACGCACACGGGTCCAGCCTCACACAACACCTTCCCGCCTACGAGATCTGGCGGCTTCGCATTCAACACATGTGGTCGAATTCCGTGGGGTGCGATTTGAATTCCGCCCCAACTGCCTCTCCATTGGGAGCCACTCATGTCGTCTCTGTTGCCGGCCCTGCGTAAACGGGCCGCGTCCCTGGTCGGCGCGGGTGCCGTGCTGGTGCTGGGGATCCTCACCCTGCCGCGCGAAATGCCCGCCGTGGACCGCGCCCGGTACGAACAGGCGTTTGCGTTCGACCGTACGGAACTCGCTCCGGAAATCGCCGGCCTGACGCGTGACCTCAAAGTCCGTGCCGTCCACCCCAGTCTCGATCGCATCTCCGCCTGGATTTCCACGCTCGGCGCTTCCGTCGCTCTGGGCGATCTCGATGGCGATGGTCTGTCGAATGACTATTGCCTGGTCGACACCCGTGCCAACGCGGTCATCGCCGCCCCCGTCCCCGGGACTGGCGATCGGTTCCCGCCGTTTGTTCTGGAGCGTTGGGACGAAGGGCCCATCGCCCCGTCCGGCGTGCAGTTCGGCGACTTTAACGAAGATGGCCAGACCGATCTGCTGGTCCAATACTGGGGACGCCCCCCCCGGGCGCACCTTCGGCAGACCAATACCACCGCAATCACGCCAGATCAATTCGTGATCTCCGATCTGGGGCTTCCGCAGCCCGGCTGGCACACTGCGGAATCGAATCCCGCTGCCCGCTGGTACACCAACGCCCTGGTGCAGGCCGATGTCGATGGCGACGGCCACCTCGACCTGGTCATCGGGAACTACTTCCAGGACGGGGCGGCAATTCTCGACGGGCAGGGGACTGAGCCGCAATCGATGCACGCGGGCAAAGCCAAAGCGTTCAACGGCGGCACGAAACACTTCTTGCTCTGGAAAAGTGCCACGACGGGGGACACGCCCGCCGTCACGTACACCGACGCCGAGTCGAATCTTCCCCCCGAACTCGCTCACGGCTGGACCCTCGCATTGGGGGCGGTCGACCTCGACGGAGACCTGCTCCCAGAACTCTATCTCGGCAACGACTTCGGTCCCGATCAACTGCTCCACAACCGTTCGACACCCGGGAAACTCGTCTTCACCCCGCTGCATGGCAAACGGGATTGGAACACGCCCAAGTCGTGCGTGCTGGGGGCCGACCCGTTCAAGGGGATGGCGGTCGACTTTGGTGACGTGAATGGCGACG
>JAPLOC010000566.1:0-4483 GCA_026692825.1 Planctomycetota bacterium
GCCAGCAAAGCGGTCGCGACCTCAGCGGCGTAGGCGACCAGATCATCGGGCGTCGCCGGAGCGCGGCGCAGACGTTGGGCCTTGTCGGTCGGCTCGACGGCTTTCCCCGGGAGGCTCTGGACCATCAAAGTTTCGAATTGATAGATGCCAAACACCACGGGCTGCCGGTTGCCCCGTAACCGCAATTCACGCCGCAGTTCCAGAGCCGAGACCGCCGCGTTGACATAGACGGCCGTTGAAACCAGCAGGGAACGGTACTGCGGATCATTCGTGATGTCGGCCCCACCGGCATCCTTCAGCGCTTGGGCCGAACCCCGGACCGCGATCTGAATCTGATCCACCAGCGAACGGAGCGCGTAGGTGTAGGCGATATCCGAGAAGTTCGCGGGAGCCAAGTACGTATCGACCGCCGCCTGAACCGCGCCGCACGTCGTATGTCCCAGAAATGCTTCACCGCGTAATGTAGCGAGCCGAGGCACTCTGATCCCAGCACATTTCCCGCGATCCGTAACACGAACAGATCGTTGAACCACTGGTCAAACACCGTTTCCGTGGGAACGCGGGCATCGGAACACCCCAGCACAACCGCGAATGGTGCCTGGCTTGGTACAGCCCCCTCATACAACGGCAGTCCCAGGGTGACCGGGCAGACCGGAATCACCAGCGGTTCCCCCGCTTCCGCTCCCATCGTCCGCATCTGCATCGTTTGGACCATGTCGGCGAATCGCTGGTTCCCATCGACCAGCATGTCGACCGCAGTGGACGCGTCGGGGACCTGCTTCGGAATGATCGGGGAAAAGGGATCGTACCGGTAGATGACATCCATGGCGGAGCTTCAGATTGAGGGTTGTTGGTGTCTGCGGAAGGCAAGGTCGGCCAACTGGCCGGTGTCCCGAGCGATGGTCAGTGTATAAGCCTCCAGGTCGAGACTGTTGGCGTGAGTGCCAAACGGGTCTTCAATCTCGACACTCGCTTCTTCAAGTCCCAGCATCGCCAGAGAAAGAACCCCCATCAATAGCGGGGACCACCACCCCAGCCGGAGGCATAGCACCAGTGGCAGCGTCGACAAATAGACCATGATCAATTGCTTGATCATCGCCACATAGACGTAGGGCAGCGGAGTCTTCTGGATTTTTTCGCACGCCCCCTGCGCATCGACCATTGACGCGAGTTGCACTTCCAAGAGTCGAATCAGTTGCGAGTCGAGAGTGCCGAATCGTCGCTGTTTGGAGATCCAGGCGGTGATCGCGGCGGCGATGGCTGTGGGAGGGTTTCCGAACGACTCCGCCTGTTCCCGAACTTCGGGTGGCAGGTACAGTTCCGCTTCCAGGGTGTCGCGATTCCCCCGCAACCAGCGCCGCAAACAGATGGCGTAACCGGTCGTCAGCCCCGCGAGTTCGATTCCGTCGTTGGTGTATTCTGCCCCCACCCGTACGAGGTTCCGGCTCGAATT
The DNA here is from genome assembly GCA_026692825.1 of Planctomycetota bacterium. GTDB lineage: Bacteria > Planctomycetota > Planctomycetia > Planctomycetales > Planctomycetaceae > UBA10511. The sequence continues at coordinate 1,454 of JAPLOC010000566.1, forward strand.
GATGATCTGACCCCAGGCGGACCGCCCTTCCCAATAACGACCATTGGAGGCGTTGATCCGGAAGACGATCAGGAACCCGATGATCGATCCCAACACGGTATGCGCGAACGGATCCAACCCTTCCAATTCGCCTGCGACAAACCACCGTTCGTACAGCCCGAACTGGTAAATCGCTTCGAAGGCGGCGCAATACAGCGTGGCAATGAACACGCGATTGAATGACAGGGGGAGAGCCGTTCCCTTCCAGGAAAACGTGGTCCTCCACCAACTGAACCGATCGTATTCGATCATGCGGAATCGTGCCCGGATGACTGGGCCGGGACTACGGTGCCACCGTCAACTCAATCGGCACGAGCTTCCCGTCAAGAGACAGGCTGAAGACCCCGGCCAATTTCGGATCCCCCTTTTTCGCATGCGGATCGACAACGAGCAGGTGGTCACCCTGCCGGGTGACGCAGTCGGGATGCGCCAATGGGGCACCTTCAAACAGCTTCGTCGACTTTCCATCGGGAGTGACCTTCCAAATCGCCTTGGCGTATCCGTCAGCGATATAGGCGTTTCCCGCAGCATCGAGTGTGATCGATTGCGGAAACTCGAAGGGACGCCCGGAGACAACCGTCTCCACTTTTCCGTCAGGCAGGATGCGAACCACCTGCCGGTCTTTTCCGTGTGTCACGACCCAGATGCGGCCCTCCCCGTCGACCGTCAATCCCCGGGGAGCGTTGATCTGAGCGATCTCGACCGGTTCTCCACCAGCCGCCGGGATCCGGACAATGCGGCCCGGCGGTTCGAGGTCGGCGACGATGAGATTCCCGTCCTTGTCAAAAGCGATCGCCATCGCGATTCCGACGCCTCCCTTGGCGAGTGGTTCGGGCTGATTCTGGTCGTTGAATCGATACACCTCGCGCGTCGCCGAGCTGAAACAGGAGTTCGAGCTTGCCGTCGGTGATCTTCCAAACTCCTGGAAGATTCCGGTCGGCGACGTACACCGGCCCATTGTCGGCGGCGGCGACCGCCAGGGGATATTCCATTCCCGCCCCCCAGACGGAACTGGCGGACATCGCAATCATCAACAGCGGGAAGGCAATTCGCGACAGAGTCGTCATGTGTTCAGACAAAATGGGGATGCAGGTCGCTCGGACTCGTGAACGGAGATTTGACCAGATGCCAGAGGAAGACGCAAAGGAACGGTACGTAGGAATTCACGGAACCGGGGGCGCGGCTTTCCAGGGACGATGGTATCGAGGAGGTTGTCACTCGGTGCGATCCGGTCGCGTGTTTGCAATAGCCGATTGTGATTCCGCTTCGCGGGAACCACAACCGGAGCTCGCGTGAAATTCGACGCTGTCGCACCGAAGCTGGCGGACGCTGTCCCCCCAGCCCCCCCTGGGATTTTCTTAGGCATTGGTCCGATGTCCAATGGGCGGAAAAATCGGCTGCTGCCGGTACCGACCGGCAAGGGCCTGATGCGCCCCCTCGCTTGCGGGTCGGTTGGAGATTTCGTGCATCGCGGAACGGGAGCAACCGTCACGTGGCAGATCAACCATTGGAAACTCTCCGGCGGTCCGCCGTAACTCTTCCACCGAAGCGGTGTTGAATCTTAGAGCATCCCCGTACTGGGTCATCCGATTCCTCACTCCGCCGAGTCTCACTGTGGTCCGTTGCTTCACGCTCTGTGCCATTTGGCTGCTCTTCGCTACGACAACACGGGCTGGCGACTGGACGCAATTTCGCGGTCCCGACCGTAGCGGAATCAGCACTGCGGCCCCGCCGCCGGTGCGGTGGTCTGAATCTGAGAATCTCCTGTGGAAAGCCGACCTTCCCGGCCCGGGTTCTTCCAGCCCGATCGTTTCGGGAGATCGCGTGTTCGTCACCTGCTACTCAGGTTACGGAGTGGGCAAAGACGCGGCAGGTCAGCCGTCGGCACTGGAACGGCACTTGGTGTGTGTGAATTGCGCAGATGGTGCAATTCGCTGGCAGCGGACCATTCCGGGTGAACTTCCTGAGGATCGGTACCAGGGGTATCTCACCGAGCATGGCTATGCCAGCAGCACACCGGCAGCCGATGGCGAACGGGTTTTTGCCTTTTTCGGCAAATCGGGAGTCATAGCATACGACCTGGATGGGGAATTGCTGTGGCGGGTCAGCGTGGGGAAGGAGTCGGGGAATCGCCGATGGGGTTCGGGGGCCAGTCTGGTCGTTTCGTCCGAAGCGCTTTTCGTCAATGCGTCGGAGGAAAGCCAAACCATCTACGCTTTGGACAAGGCGACGGGTAAACAACTCTGGAAGTCGGCGGCGTCGGCCTTGGAACTGGCCTACGGAACGCCCGCTCTGGTGACACTTCCAGAGGGAAGAACCGATCTCGTGATCGCAGTCCCCGGGGAGGTGTGGGGCTTGAACGCCCAGACCGGAAAGTTGCGGTGGTTCGCGGAACACTCTTTGACGGGCAACGTCTGTCCCAGTGTTGTGACCGATGGCGCGACGATGTACCTGTTCGGCGGCTTTCAATCCTCTGGCAGTCTGGCGGTGCGGGTGGGGGGCGAAGGGAATGTGGGGAAGTCGCATGTGAAATGGACCAGTCGAAACAGTTCGTACGTGGCGACCCCCTTATTGCACGACAAGCATTTGTACTGGGTGGACGATCGCGGACAGGCGTTTTGCATTGAGGCGGAAACAGGAAAGCCGGTATATCGGGAACGGGTCAGCGATCTCGATACGCGCGGCCGGCCGGTCTATGCTTCGCCGGTGCTGGCGGGTGGGAAACTCTACGTTCCCACGCGGTGGAATGGCGTGCTGGTGCTGGCGGCGTCCCCGAAGTACGAAGAGCTGGCACGGAACCAGTTTGCCAGTGATGACAGCGAATTCAACGGCACACCAGCGGCTGGCGATGGAGTATTGTTCCTGCGGTCGAATCGAAGGTTGTACTGTGTGGGAAGCCGGCCGTGATGCACGCGCGAACGCGGCCGGTCGCGTCCGTCAGACTATTGGCGATTGTTCTCGTTTTTCTGTTTGGCGTGCCGGCGTTGAACG
>JAPLOC010000566.1:4533-10583 GCA_026692825.1 Planctomycetota bacterium
ACCCAACATCCTGTTCCGTTTGGCCGACGATCTGGGATGGGGCGATGTGAGTCTTCACGACGGAGGCGTTCCTTCCACGCCGAACATCGATTGTTTGGCGTCGGAGGGGCTGGAACTGCGGCGATACTACGCCTATCCACTTTGCAGCCCAACGCGGGCGGCGTTATTGACGGGGCAGATTCCCCGTCGGCTGGGAATCGTCCGGGCGTTGGGACCGCGGGATCCGGGGCTTCCCGCGAATCTTCCCACCTTGCCCCGCACGTTGCAGTCAGCCGGCTATCAGACGCACCTGGTCGGAAAATGGCACCTCGGTTCCGCCAGTCCACCGCTCATGAGCGGTTTCGATCATCATTACGGATTCATGGCGGCGGAGATCGATTACTTCGCCCACACGAACCGCATGGGGCGGATCGACTGGCAGCGCGATGGCACGACGCTGGACGAAGCGGGCTATTCGACCCATCTTCTGGCTGATGAGGCGGTCCGGATCTTGGCCGAGCGCGACCCCGCCCGGCCGTTCTACCTGCAGGTCGCTTTCAATGCCCCGCATTTTCCACTGGCGGCTCCCGAGTGGAACCTCGCGAAGTACAGTTCGCTACGGGATCGAGCGGCGCTGTTCGCCGGCGCGGTCGATGCGCTCGACGAAGCGATTGGACAGATTTTGGAAACGGTCGATCAGCTCGGCTTGCGGGAGTCGACACTGGTTGTGTTCGCATCGGACAACGGCCCTGACCGCAATGGCAGTTGCCATCCTTTTCGCGGCGGCAAAAGCACAATGTACGAAGGGGGACTGCGGGTCCCCTGTGTGCTCCGTTGGCCCGGTCGGCTTTCGGGAGGGACCAGCAGTGAAGATCCCGTGACGGCGCACGATTGGTTTCCCACACTGGCCGCCGCCGCCGGAGTTGAATTGCCTGGAGGTTTTCCTCTGGATGGAGTGAATGTCTGGCCGCGCCTCATGCGGAATTCCCGGAACGAACGCGGTCCGTTTCTGATGGTCTCGATCGATTCGGCACTGTACGACGGCAGGTGGAAGCTGATCGAGTGGGCGAACGGTTCTCGATCGCTGTTTGACATTGTGAGCGACCCGGGTGAGTCCCGCGACCGGCTGGCGACTGAAGTCGAGATTGCCGACCGCTTGACGCGCCAGTTGCAGGAAATGCAAAAGGGCATGCCTGCGGGGGGAACGGTTCCTCCTGCGGGACGACCGCGACGCATGCGGTAGATTGCACACGGACAATCTCGAGACATCTGTTGAAGTGGCAGGAAACTTGGGTCGCCAACTATCGGTGGGCGGGTCAGAGACCCGCCCTACCGAAGCGAATGTCGTGTTTTCTACCGCGTGGTGGATAGAATAGCGTTTCGCCCCTCGCGACCTGTCCCTCAACGCGTACGAGACCTGGCTGTGGATCATTTCAGAATTTCGATCGTCTCGTTTCTTTGTGCGACTGGGCTGATTGTTTGCGGAGCGGGCACGTCGGTCCGCGCCGATGATCGACTCGAGTTCTTCGAGTCCCGTATTCGCCCCTTGTTGATCGACCGCTGCGAAGCGTGCCACTCGTCCGCCAAAGGAAAAACCAGTGGCGGATTGGCGCTCGACACTCGGGCCGGCTGGATCAAAGGGGGAGACAGCGGCTCGCCGATCGTTCCTGGCGAGCCCGAAGAGAGCCTGCTGATTCGCGCGGTCCGTCACACCGACAGCGACCTTCAAATGCCGCCGAAGGACCGAGGGGGGAAACTTGCGGATACCGAGATCGCCGCCCTGGTCGAGTGGGTCACGCGCGGTGCTGTCGATCCACGGGTCACTGCCGAGCGGATTGGCGGGATGTCGATCGACGCGGCGCGCGGTTGGTGGTCGTTTCAACCCGTACGGACACCGGTGCCCCCGGAAGTCCGGGATGTCACGTGGCCGGCGACTCCCATTGACCAGTTCATTCTCGCGGAACAGGAACGTCGCGGGATGACTCACGTCGCACTCGCCGACAGGCGGACACTCTTGCGACGTGTGACGTTCGATCTCACGGGACTGCCACCGACAACGGCTGAACTGGCCGCTTTTCTGGCCGACGAATCTCCAGCGGCGTTTGAAACGGTCGTCGAGCGACTGCTCGCTTCGCCCAGCTACGGCGAGCGTTGGGGTCGACACTGGCTGGATGTGGCGCGGTACGCCGACACGGCCGGGGATGGGGCCGACTATCCCGTGCGGGAAGCGTACAAATATCGCGACTGGGTCGTCCAGGCGTTCAACGCCGACCAGCCCTTCGATCAGTTCCTTCGAGAGCAGATCGCGGGAGACATTCTCGCGCAGGCGGGGCCAGCAGAGCTGTACGGGGACCGGGTGACGGCGACGGGGTTTCTCGCTGTCGGAAAACGTTACGGCTACGCCCCCAACTCCGACTATCAGCATCTCGATTTTGCCGACGCTATCGATTCGCTGGGGCGGTCGCTGCTGGGGCTTTCGCTCGGCTGTGCCCGCTGTCACGACCACAAGTACGAACCGGTCACCACCAACGATTACTACGCGTTGTACGGAATTCTCCAAAGCACCAAGTGGTCGTTCCCCGGCGGAGAGGAAATGAAACGGCCGGTCAATTTTCCCCCGCTAATTCCACCCAGCGAAGCGGCCATGCTGGACGCGGGCAAGTCTGCGGACGTGGCGCGACTCGACGGGGAGATTTCGCGACTGAAGAGTGAACGGGCGCGACTCGATGGCAAGTCGTTCGCGGGGGGCGTCGACCTCGCGTTCGAGGGGCAGCCGATCGGGAAACCGCCAGCGGCCCCCTGGTTGTCGGCCGGCCCCAATTCTGTGATCGCCGACGCACAGAGTCCGTACACCCACATCCACCCTGAGGGAAGTCGCGGGGTCCGCGTGGGGAGTGGCCTGGCAACGGACGGGATTCGCTATGTTTTCGAGAGCGGGCTGCGCGCCACTCCCAAAAAACAAATGCATTTCACACTCGATTTTCGCACCGTGCCAGCGGCTGACAAGACACAAGAGAAGCCTGGCGCGTATCGGTTTTACGTCGGGCGGGGTGTGATCGAATCGCTCGCAGTGGAATGCAGCGTCACCGCCGGCGAATTCGCAATTCGCAGTGGTGCCAAGCCGGGAACGTGGTACACATTGCGACTCACGCTCGATCCCACGGCGAAAACGTACTCGGGCGTAGTGGGGACGGTCGACGACCTCGTCGAGTTCCGCGACAAAGGGCTGGGACCAAACTGGGACGGTGTGGTCAATACGTTCATTTGCGATGGTTTCGGACATGTCGCCGGCCCCGCCTCGGAGCGCGATCTCGACAACATTGGTCTGCAGGAGACGCCGTTCGCCGCTCCGGGGAGCGTACCGGTCACCCCTCCCGCGAAACTTCCCGACGCGGCGGAACGCCTGGCGAAAGTGGACGCCGACCTGGCATTGGCCCAGAAGGCCCGCGATTCGGCAGCGGCGCGGGTGATGTATGAAGTCGCCTACGGAGTCAGCGAGGGGACACCGGCCAATGCCCGCATCCAGCGACGTGGCGAACCGGACAAACCGGGAGAGGAAGTGAATCGCCGGTTTGTTGAAATCCTGGGGGGAGACCGCTTGACCGACGACTCGCACGGGAGCGGCCGGCTGGAACTGGCGAACTGGCTGACCCGCGACACAAATCCATTGACCGCGCGGGTGTTCGTGAACCGCGTCTGGCAATGGCACTTTGGACAGGGGCTCGTGACCACCCCCAGCGATTTTGGCGCGCGGGGCGAATTACCCAGTCATCCCGAGTTGCTCGACTGGCTCACCGCGCGATTCATCGCTTCGGGCTGGTCGGTGAAGACGCTGCACCGGTTGATACTGGGGTCGCGCGTCTATCAGCTCGCCAGTGACGATGATCCCGAGAATCTGCGGCACGACCCGGGCAATCGCTGGTTATGGCGTTATCAACGTCGCACTCTCGATGCCGAGTCAATCCGCGACGCGATGCTGGCAGTCAGTGGGCAATTGGATCGGGCAATTCCTGGTCAGCACCCGTTTCCGCCGGTCGCCAGTTGGGGATTCACAATCCATCAACCGTTTCACGCCGTTTACGATTCCAGTCACCGTAGCGTGTACCTCATGCTACAACGCAATCGCCGGCATCCCTTCCTGGCGCTGTTCGACGCGGCGGATCCGAATCTGAGTGTGGCCGAGCGTCTGCCAACCACCACTCCCACACAGACACTGTACCTGATGAACTCGCCGTTCGTTCATGAACAATCCACGGCGTTCGCGGCGCGAGCCCTGCGGGAACAGGAGAATGTCCCGGGTCGCATTCGATTCCTGTTTGAAGCGTCGCAGGGACGATTCCCCACGGAGGGGGAACTTGCGGAGACCGAGATCTTTGTGACCCGGTACGCCGCGATGCTGGCCGACCGGGGGGAATCGACCGACCGCCAGACGCTGGGGGCCTGGAGCGCCCTGGCGCGGGTGTTGTTGACGAGCAATGGGTTCTTGTCGGTGGATTGAGTGTCGCCGTCGCAGGGTCATTCCGAGGTCAAGCGTGCGAGAGAATCTTTGGATTGAACGACAGGGAGCGACTTCCCCAAGAGCGACGTAAGGCAATAGACGCGCTCAGGTACCACGTAACGGTTCTCACGACCGCGACGGATCCGCAGTTGCAACAAGCCTCCCTCGACGCGATCAAAACCGCGATCAGTGGCACCCAGTCATTCACGGCGGCCGCGCGTTCGATCTGGGGTGAACTGAGAAAAACCATCTCGAGTCAGCCAAGCCCGAAATCAAGTTCGGTGCAACCGAGGCAATCCCTCTGAGTCTGAAAATGGAGTGCCTCGGATTCGCCACCATTTCATTCGGCGTGCGTGGGCGACTCCAGCTCAGTCATCCTTCAACTCCTTTTTTGAACCTTCGATTCGCACCGGTTCACCCACCGGTTCTCCGTCGCGGAGGATGATATACGAGTCGGCACCCGCAACCCCCTTCCAGCGGAGAGTCGCGCGTCCTTTGGCTGGCGTTTCCGGGGAGGGTTCCGATCGCTCTCCCTGCGGTCCCACCGCAACGATCGCGTACACATGGTCCCCCTGGCCATCGTCGCTGATCACACTGGGGGCGGCGGGACGTCGTAGCCCCGACGATCGCATTGTTCCTCCCCACAGTTCCAATACCTCTTTCGGGTAGGGCAATCCCCCGCCGCCATACCCTCCGCCGCCGATGCTCATCATCCCCTGGCCGATCAGCGCGTCGGTGAGCGGTTCCTGGTGGTTCGGACGGAAGGTCTGGAAGCGGATTCGACCGGGGTGCGTACCGCCGTCCCAGCGTTCGCGAGGAACTTCGGAGAGTTCAACTCCTTCACCCTGAATGATCGCCATCTGCCGCCACGCTCCGTCGAGCCAGACATTCCAGGAAATGTGCCCGGGAGTCCGCCGCAGTGTGCCGTCGCGCTCGATCGCGTGGAACCGATCGTCGAATGGATCATCCACCTCGCCTTTGATCAGCCGGCTGCGAACCCACAGGCCGCCCGGCCCATCATGGAGCGCGCGGGCGTAGATTCCCCGGGGAATCTGTTGTTCCTCGTAACCCTTCTCCCACGGTTCGCCCGTGTCCGAAACGATCAGCTCCTGCCGGACGACCAGTCGGTCCACCTCCAGGGTTTTCGGCTGCTGGGGAAGCAGTTGCTGGATGGCGAGCGTCGCCACAACCGACACGAACACCGTGATGACCCGGTCCTGCATCGCAATGACTCCCACTGAGTGAATGTGCAAATCGCCGCCTGGTTAACCAACGAATCCACGCGGGGATCGCGCAACATCCTACCGCATACGGGGCCAGCTTGGGTGAGGCACATTCCCGCTTTGACAGACGTTCTCTCGTGGCGGGCCTCAACTCCGCAGTGAGTGACGGCCCGGTTCTGGAAACTGGCAGACTCTCACTGCCGGAAACTGTTGGAATTGTGGGAACTAACGCAATCCCAAGACAAAGAGCGGCGGCCGGTCGACTGACCGGTCGCCGCATGACGATTCGAAGAACAACAACTCACTTCCACCAACGTCCTGTCAGAGATCAGACGGTTTTTCCACCACCA
>JAPLOC010000567.1 GCA_026692825.1 Planctomycetota bacterium
GCATGCTGAAGAACGAAACGACGGCAAAGATGGGAATCAAGAACAAACGACTCAGAGCCGCTTGGAGTACCGAATATCTCGAGAAAGTCCTGTTTTCAGAGTGATTTTGGTGCAATCGCCCTGCGATCGTGCCTCATCGGCTGACCGACCGGAGAGCCATTGATGTCCCATAACCTGAGGAGGTTGTTAAGCGGTTGAGTCAGCACGAATGTTCCACTCTGATTGACAAGCGTACCACCCCAGAATGCAAAGTTTCCGTTCTCGGAGTCCATCTCCTCACCGATAGTATGGCCATTAAGGTTCCCAAGGCGCGCCTTCGGTTTACTGTTCCCGACTCTGTCACGATATCCACGTGTCAGAATTAGGCCCCACAGCCTCGCGGTGTCGTCAGCGCAGGTGGTCAGTACGAGTCTCTGATCCGGGCTGAAAACTGCTTGACGCACTTCCCCATTATGAACCATCGGCTCGCAAATCGGGCGGCCGGTCAAGTCCCACGACCGCGCCGACTTGTCCTCGGAACAGGTCAAGATTCGCTTGCCGTCCGCGCTATAAGTTGCGGAATACACTTTTCCCTCATGGCGCATCGGCGAACCGATCGAATGACCGTTGAAATCCCATTGCTTCGCCATGCTGTAAGGCGATGAAGCGACAAATCGTTCTCCATCGGGACTGAAGTCGATTTTCCCGCCCGCTTCGCATCGAATCTCGACCGCAACCGCCCCCGCCTGCTTCCTCAAAAACTCCCACTCCCAACCGCGCTTGCCCACCGGACACGCATCCAGCCGGGCCCGTGCCTCCGGCCAGTTCTCGCTCGCCATCGCCGATTGCGCCAGGCCGATGTTCGCCACGTACGCCTCCCACTCGGCGGCGTCTTTCTCCTTCTCGGCCTGAACGGTCGCCTGCTCCGCCTGCGCGGTCGCCTCTTTCTCGCGGTCAAGCGCGAGGTTCGCCCGGAACAGCCCGAAGCTTGTGCCGACCACTCCCAGCAACAGCGCGCCGGCGATCATCCCTCCCGCGAAAACCGCTCTGCGGTGCTTCCTCACGAATTTCCGGAGTCGATACCCTGTACTCGGCGGGGCCGCCTGCACTGGTTCCCCCGCGAGGTGCGCCTGCACGTCGTCCGCCAGACTCGTCGGCGTTTCGTACCGTCGGCCGCGGTCCTTTTCCAACGCCTTCATCACGATCCAGTCGAGTTCCCCCTGAACCAGCGTTCCCAGTCGCATCGGCTCCACCCGCCGCAAGCCGGCCAGCGTCGTCAGCGTCGGCTGGTTCAGACTTAGCCGGGTGCTCGGCTGCGGCGGGTCGACTTCGACGATCAGCCGTTTGATCCGCTCGAACGCGACGGCGCGCAGTTCGGGGAGTGTGAACGGCGTGCTGCCGGTCAAGAGTTCGTAAAGTAGCACCCCCAGGCTGTAGACGTCGGTGCGGGTGTCGATGTCGATGCTTCCCTCGGCCTGCTCGGGACTCATGTAGTGCGGCGTGCCGACGAGCTGCTCGTGTTGCGTGAACAGCGTCTTGTCGGTCAGCCGCTGGGCGATCGCTTTGGCCACGCCGAAATCGATGACTTTCGCGAACGGCTTGCCGTCGTGCGTGCTGACGAGTACGTTGCCCGGCTTGATGTCGCGATGGATGACTCCCTTATGATGCGCGTGCTGAACCGCCTCGCAGACCTGTTCGAACAGTCGCAGCCGTTCGGAGATCGTGAGGTGGTTCTGGTCGGCGTACTCGGTGATTGGCCGGCCTTTGACGTATTCCATGACAAAGTAGGGGCGGCCGGTGTCGTCGGCGCCAGCGTCGAAGACCTTGGCGATGTGGGGATGGTCCATCAGGGCGAGCGCCTGCCGTTCGGCTTCAAACCGGGCGATGACCAGGCGGGTGTCCATGCCGAGCTTGATGAACTTGAGCGCGACCTCGCGGCGGAGTGGGGAGCGTTGTTCGGCGCGGTAGACCTCTCCCATGCCGCCGCCGCCGATGCGTTCGAGAATGCGGTAGGGGCCGATCGATTCGGGGATGGCGGCCAGGAGGTCGCGGGCCCGGTGAATGGCCGCTTCGTCGTAGTGGCCGGTGGGGGAAAGCTGCGGGTCTTGGGGGTCGGCCGACATGGTGGGATGGGGAGTGGAAGGGATCGGGTTGTGAGAGCGGGGCATTACCAGATAACCGCGAGCGTGGGGGGTCTGACAGGTGACGCTAGGTTTTCAAGGAATGGCCAATGCGTTCCATGAATTCAGGGCCGCCCTCCGCACGTCGAGGAAGGATGAAGGTACGGCCGGAGAAAGCTCCCGCACTCCAGTGCTTGGTGAGGTCGATCGCGGGGAGAAGGGGGCGGCTGCGGCTTCGCCTCGATGTCCCCTTCAAAGCGACTGATTTGATTTTGGACGGCTGCTAAGCGATCCGTTTGCGTGTTTGCGACAGCAAGTTGTGGTTCCGCTTCGCGGGAACCGCAATCGGAGCGACGCCGCGGAGCGTCGTCGTTACAAAATCGACAGAACACCGAACAAGAAAAAAGCGAACCCGGTCTGTCAGACCTCTGCGGGTCGTGGTTATCTGGTAGAGAGAACTCGTTACACTCGGTTGAGCCGAAAAATGCGATATTTCATCCGAGCCGCGCCCGTCAAGAAGCGGTCACCGAAAACCGCTTCCTGACCGGCGCGGCTCTGCGGAAACGTACTTTTCGGCCGCGCGGAGAATACAATGACCGACGTCGCATCCGTCGATTTCCGGAGAGTCCCCATCGCGAACGAGCCGCCACGAAGTGAATCCTCAGACGACGCCGGCGGCTATCTGACGCGGGCGAGTCTGTTTGCGCGGATGGCCGCGAAGGGGTCGCGGGAGCGCGAACTGGCGTGGGGCGAGTTTCGTTCCCGCTATGCACCGATCATCGCCGGTTTCGCGATGCGGTGCGGAGCCAATCGGGACGACGTTGACGATATCATCCAGGACGTGATCACCGGCTTTTTGGGAGTCAGCGGAGAGTTCCATTACGACCCGAGCAAAGGGCGTTTTCGGGGGTATCTGAAGACCTGCACCGTGCGGGCGGCGATCCGCCGGGCGGGGAAGAACGTGCGGTTCCGGGGGATTCCGCTGGACGAAATTCCCGAAGCGGACCTGGCGGTCGAGCCGATCTGGAACGACGTCTGGGAACAGCAGCTCGTGGCTCGGGCGCTCCTCGTGGTGAAGGGGGAGTGCCAGAACAGCTTGGCGTTTCGAGCGTTCGAACAGTACGTGTTGCGGGACCGGCCGGCCGACATCGTGGCGGCCGAGCTGGGGACGACCGTGAACAGTGTTCATCAGGCGAAGACCAGGATCACGAAGCAATTGCGCGACGCCGTGCAGCGGATGAGCGAAACGGAAGTTCTGTGAGTGGAGACAGATTGAAACGCCGAATCGGAAACGGGGATTGGTCGCCGACAATGAGTCCCCCTCGGGGATCTGGTAGTTCCTGCATTCCAGCAATCAAAAACACGGAAACCAGTCGGTCCTTTGGCTTCGCCCTGCCGCCGACGTATAATCAAGGTTCGATCACAATTCGGCCGCCGCCGGTTCGCGGCGGTCGCATTTTCGCATCCGACACAACCGACCGACATGTACTACATCGATCCCCACGTCCACATGGTCTCCCGCGTGACCGACGACTACGAGCGGATGGCCCGGATGGGCTGTGTCGCGATCAGTGAGCCGGCGTTCTGGGCCGGTTATGATCGGGGGAGTGTGGACGGGTTTCGTGACTATTTCCGGCAACTGACCGATTTCGAACCCAAACGGGCCGCCGCCGTCGGAATCCAGCACTACACCTGGCTGTGCATCAACGCGAAAGAGGCCGAAAACGTGGCGCTCTCGCGGGAAGTCATCGCCATGATTCCCGAGTTCCTCAACCGACCCAACGTGCTGGGAATCGGCGAAATCGGCCTCAACAAAAACACGCTCAACGAGGCGACCGTCTTTCAGGAACAGGTCGACCTGGCGATGAAGACCCGCGAACTGATACTCATCCATACCCCGCATTTGCAGGACAAGTACAAGGGAACCCGGATGATCGTCGACATGCTCCTCAACGATAAGCGGGTCGAACCGGAACGGGTTCTGATTGACCATGTCGAGGAACACACCGTCCGGCTTGCGCGTGAAGATGGATTCTGGTGCGCGATGACACTGTACCCCACCACAAAGTGTACTCCCGCGCGGGCGGCGGACATCATTGAACGCTATGGCGACGACCGGATCATGGTGAATTCCGCTGGCGACTGGGGACCGTCGAATCCGCTCGCGGTTCCCGATTTTGTCATGGAAATGCGGCGTCGCGGCCACTCCGATTCCCAAATCAAAAAGGTCGTATACGACAACCCGCTGGAGTTCTTTCGACAATCAAAACACTTCCGGTTTACGCCACCAGATACGCTTGCTGAGCGCGAGCCGGCTGACGCGATTTGAGAATCGATTGGGTGTAGTCATTTGTCACTTGTCATTTGGTTTCCCCCCACTGCCATCACCTGTCCGCCGTTGGAACCTCCACCCGGTCCCATTTCGATCACCCAGTCGGCGGCGGCGATGACGTCGCGCTGGTGTTCGACGACCAGTAGCGAATGTCCTGCGGACAGGATGTGGTCGAATCCCCGCAGCAGTCGCGAGACATCCGCAGGATGGAGACCGCGGGTCGGTTCATCCAGGACGATCAGGCAATTTCCTCCGCGAATCCGCGACAGGCATTCCGCCAGCCTCAGTCGCTGCGTTTCTCCCGCTGACAGACCGTGCGCCGGCTGTCCCAGCGTCAACGCGTCCAGCCCCACATCCAGTAGCAGTTTCAGCTTCCGCTGAATGCGCGTTTGCCCCCGCAAGATTGGCAACAGCTCTTTGGCCGACTGAGCCAATAGCTCAGCGATCGACATCCCCCGGTACTTGATTTCGAGGATCTCCTTCCGATAGCGCAATCCATGGCAGTCGGGGCAGGGAGTTTCGAGATCGGGAAGAAACTGCATGTCGACTTCAATCACCCCCAGACCGCCACACGTTTCGCAGCAGCCGGGACTGCCCGCATGAGAGCTGAAATGCCCCGGGCCGAAATTCCGTGCCTGGGCCTCGCCCCCACTCGCGAAGAGTTGACGAATCGGCCCGAGCAATCCCAGATAGCTGGCGGGGATGTTCCGGCGGGACCGTCCCAGAGGAGCCTGTTCGATTCGCTGCACGTCGCGCAACCGTTCCGCCCCGACGACAGTTCCTTTCGAAAATCCGCCCGTCGTGCCGGGGCGCAGCGTCTGTTCAACCAGCCCTGCCACGCAGTCATTCACCAGCGTGCTTTTTCCACTGCCGGAAACACCAGTCACTACACAAAGTACTCCCAGTGGGATCCGCACGGAAAGATTGTCGAGATTCCGCGATGTCAGGCCGCTGAATTCCAGCCACCCCAAGGGTTCGCGAACCGGTTTGCCCGGCTGCGATTCCGTCGGTTCAGTCAACCGTTTGAGGAACATCCCTGTGACCGACGCGGGAGCATTGCGCAGATTCGTTGGTGCCCCTTGGAACACAACCGTCCCACCGTCGCGACCCGCCCCGGGACCCAGGTCGATCACATGGTCGCATTCCGCGACGACCTCGACGTTGTGTTCAATCAGCACGACGGAGTTGCCCGCATCACGCAAGTTGCGGAGCGAGGTCATCAGGCTGCAAATGTCGCGCGGATGCAGTCCTGCGGTCGGCTCATCGAGGACGTACAGCATGTGGACCAGATCGGTTGCCAAAGCCCCCGCAAGCCGAACCCGCTGGGCCTCACCTGCCGACAGCGTCCTCAGCGGGCGATCGAGTTCCACATACCCGAGTCCCAGTTCCACCAGCAGTCGCAACCGGGCCTCGATGGCGAGATGCGTCTGCCGTAATCCGTGGTCATTCCCGGCACCGCCCATCAACCGTTCGCTCCAGTCCGCCAACAACCTGTCGGCTGGCGACTTCAGCAAGTCGGCGATCGATTGGCCTTCGAATTGCCAGGCGAGTGACTCGGGTTTCAGACGCCCGCCGCCGCACGCGGCGCACGGTACGTGTTCCCCCCGTTTCTCGCGTACGACCCCCAGCCCCTTGCATTTCGGACAAGCAGCGCGGGGTTGATTGTAACTGAACAGCAGGGGATCGGGATCGGTGAACGTGGTGCCACAGGGAACGCAGCGAAGCATCTCGGACCAGGTTTCGACATGCCAAGCCTGCCCGTCGATCGTTCGCACATCCGCGTTGGTGATCGCGGAAGTTCTGTCCGACAGGTGGATCTGTCCGGTCCGACCCGCCGCTTCGATTCCCGTCGATTGTGAAAAGGTGATGCTCACTCCGTGGCCATAGCGGCACGCCTGCTCCAGGCTTTCCGTCAGGCGGGGGAGCGGACTGCCGGCGGTCAGTCGATCGACAACAATGGTGATCGCTCCTGCGGGCGCATTCCCCGCACGGACCGATTCCATCAGGTCATTCGCCGCCAGGGTTTGTTCGCCGACGATCGTCCGGACAAAACCCGCCTGGAGACATCGGTTCAGTCGATCCATCAGATCCGGGTCACTGAGTCGCGCGCGATCGGACCGGCTCGCGATTTCAAATCCGATTTGCACCCGGGTCGCGGGGACTTTTTGAGCGATTAAAGCGGCGGCTTGCGGCGGAGAGAATCCCTGGATCTCCCGTTGGCAGCCGGTACAGTGTAACCGGCCCGCGCGGGCGAACAGCGAACGGAATAGCGGGTGAAGTTCCGCCGCCGTCGCGACAGTCGGTCGCCAGGAAGTCTCGGCGAACCGCTGGCGGACGGCGATCGCCGGAGGGATCTGTCCGATGAAGTCGACCTCGGGGCGCTCGATCGGATCGAGCAGTCCGCGGGCGGCGGTGGACAGAGTTTCGACGTATCTGCGCCGCCCCTCGGCGAACAGTGTCTCAAAGGCCAGACTCGATTTGCCGGCACCGCTGACACCGGTGATTGCCACCAGTCGCCCCAGCGGGATTTCGAGATCGAGATTTCGCAGATTGCGCACACGTCCGCCACGCAGTTCGATGACAGCGTTCTTCGCGGACATAGGAGAACCGGGGACTGGTGGCGGAGACAATCGGGAGAATTATGTGGGGGAGGAGGTCGCTGTCGGGACACGCGGGCTTTTCCCCAGCCCCGTCATGAGCGACAATAGCAGGAACCCCTTCACCGCTTCCATTCATCATCGCTCCATCCTGGAGAAACAAGCCTTGGCGACCGATTCTCTGCGATCGTCGTCGGCGAACGTGTCGCCTCCTCCAGCCGCCGCCCCTCCCGCGAAAGGGTGGTCCTGGCGGATCGACAGTCGCTTCCTGTCGGCGATGACGCTGTCGTTGTTATTGCATGTCGGGGCGTTGGCCGTGCTGGCATTCGCGACATACGCCATTGACTCTCCCGAACTCGCGATCGCGATCGAGTCCCTCTTTCAAGATGAAGTCCGCGCCCCGGAAGAGTTCACCAAAGCGCTCAATGAAGATCTGCAGATCGCGGACCAGGTGAACATCGTCGCGGGAGGTGCGGTGGGAGGCGGGGTCGGGTCGAGTGGTGCCAGCGGCGCGGTTCAGGTTGCGCAGACGAAAATTGACGGCAGCGAGAGCCTCACCGACGTCGTCGTGGTTCCGAATGTGGGGAATCTGAATCTTCCCGGCCTCGAAAAGCTCGGAGACGATCTGGGGAGTGAACAGGTCGCGGGGGAGACCGGGGCACTGGTGGAAGGGTATGGTCCCGCGCTCGATCGGTTGACGCAGGAACTCGCCCGCCTGATGCGGCAGAACAAGATTCTGGTCGTCTGGCTGTTCGACGAATCGGAGAGCATGCGGGATGACCAGAAGGATCTGCAGGGACGGATCCACAAGGTCTATGAGGAACTCAAACTCTTCAAGGAAGATGTTCCCGCCGACGTCATGCTCTCCGCCGTCGTCAGTTACGGCAAAGAGCTGCATTACCAGACCAACCGCAAAAAGCCGACCGCCGACGAAAAGGCGATTCTGAAAGCGATCGACCAGATTCCGGTCGACAAGACGGGCGTCGAAAACACCTGTCAGGCGGTTGAGTCAGTTCTCGACGAATACCGCAACTACGCGCTCGCGGGGAAACGCAAGGTTGTGGTCGTTCTGATCAGCGATGAATCGGGTGACGATGGAGAGCGGGTTGAAGAAGCTCGCAAAAAGGCGATCGCAATGCGGTCCCCCATCTACGTCCTGGGGCGTGAAAGCGTTTTCGGGTATCTCTATGCACATGTCCGCTGGGTTCATCCCCAAACGGGGGGCACCCATTATCTTCCCGTTCGCCGGGGACCGGAAACCCCATTCGCCGAGCAGTTGCCCTTTGACGGATTCCGCCGGCGTTTCGACGCGGCGATGAGCGGGTTTGGACCGTACGAACAGGTGCGGCTGGCGCGAGACACCGGGGGGATTTTCTTTCTGCTGCCGCATGAGGAGCAGGATCTGAATGACTTCGAAGCGCGGAAATACGCCGCCCTCGACTTGAAAGAGTACGTGCCCGACGTGGATCCCCGGCGTTCCTACGCCGAGCAACGCGATAAGAGTCCGCTGAGAAAAGCGGTGTGGGAGGTGATCGGAATTCTGAATCCGTTCGATGATCGCAATCGGGAATTGGAGATTCCAATTGACAACTGGTACGCGCGCGAGCCAGGGGGATATCAGGAGCCGGTGGCCCAAACCCTGGCGCGATGCCGAAAGACGTTTCTCGCGCTGACGGAAGCCGAGCGTCGGCTGCAGGCCGTGCGCCCGTTCCGCGCAACGGAGCCCTCCCGGCGGTGGCGGGCGAATTACGACTTGGTGCTGGGGCAGTTGATGTCGTACCGCGTTCGGCTGTTTCAATACGCCATCGCGCTGGAGCAGTTCGCCCGCGGCGTGCCGACGCACAAATTTGAAAACCCCAAGAGCAATCAGTGGGCGGTGAGCATTGGAACGGGGGAAATGCTCCGACCCGACGAGCAGCAACTGCGGCAGACGAAAGTGACGCTTGAAGAACTGGAAAAGGCCCGGGCGTCGGCGCTGGAACAGTTTCAGACGGTGGAACGGGAGCATCCCAACACCCCCTGGGCGGCCCGGGCGGCGTGGGAACGCTCGCGGGGTTACGGAATGAAAATGGTCGAGCGCTATATTCCACCACCTCCCCCTCCCGACCCGAACGCGCCCCCGCGTCCACCCATTCAACCGCCGCCGAATTTGTAGTGGTCACACCGAGCCGCGCCCGTCAGGAAGCGGTCT
>JAPLOC010000568.1 GCA_026692825.1 Planctomycetota bacterium
ACTTTTAGTGATTACTCTGAAGACTTGTATCGGCACTTCTTTGAGGTGTCGGATGACAGCGGCATCGCCAAGAGCGTTCTGCTCAAATACCTTGGAAACCAGCGTTCGGTGATCTTGTATGGCGTTGAGAACGGCTATGAACTGGATATTCCGATCCAATGCGCGCCCGAACTGGTCCGATTGCTCACAAGAGACAACATCGCTGTCTATCAGGTTGTGCGATTGTCGAAGTCAGAAGGTCAGTGGCGATCCCGCCCTTGAAAAAGGTTTCTCGAGAAAGCGCTGCACTTGGGCAAACAGACAGGTTCCAACGCTCCTGCAATACCTGGATGGGAATGGCGCGCTCGCAGCGTAGCGAACTGGGCAAACACCCGCACAACCGACTTCTAAACGCATTCCTGATGGCGCTTTGACTTGTGCCCACGCTGCGGCCGGTTGGCGCTCCATGTAGTCACCAGGAACCGCCTCCACTCCTCTCGTTGCAACTGCAGTAGCGACATGAACATCATTAACATAATGCGTTCGCAATCCAGCGTGGACAACCGGGGTCTCCTTGAAAAATCCGCCAGTGATCTTGGCGAGTTGAGCCAAAAGCATGGGTTTTCTCAGGTTTCCATGGGCTTCATCTGAGCGCCTCGGCAAAATCGATGACGCAGACGCGTTTTGTCAGCACAGGATTGCTGACGTAGATTTTTCACCTACAAAACAATGTGTTATGGCAGCCGTATGCGCATTGAGATTCTGCGTATCATTGGTTCGATTCCGGCCCTGCGCACCATTTCTTCGAGGTTCGAAGGCTGATCGCCTCGCGGCAAGTTGAGCCGTGGAGGCGGTGCGGCTTGGCTGAATGATGATCCATTGAGCCGCTGGTGGATCACCGCGACGGCGTCGGTGAACAGCCGCTGGCCGGCCAGGCAACTTGTCGAGGAGTGTCACGCGGGCATCGCCATGCGACGCAAGAGGCGCGGTGATCGCGATGTGCCAAAATTGCATTTCACCCTCAAGACCGCGCGGCAATTGATCGCCTGGCGCGATTGAACTAACGTGAAAGTCCAATTTCGGGTGCTATCGGATTTGATTTCCCATTCTCACAAGACCGTCTTTGTCCATGTGCCGAAGTGTGGCGGCCAGAGCATTGAGACAGCCTTCCTCGCCGATCTCGGCCTGGATTGGGAAACCAGGGCTCCCCTGCTTCTGAGGCCGAACGACAATTCAAGGCTTGGTCCGCCGCGCCTGGCTCACCTCATTGCGCGGGACTACGCTCGCTATCACTACCTCAGTGACGAGGTGTTCCGGTCCTACTATTCATTTGCAATACTCCGGGATCCGGTGGCGAGGACGGTGTCGCTCTATAATTTCCTGCGCTCGAAGGGAACACTGCCCCGGGCCATGGGCTTTGACACGTTCCTCTTCGATTGGCTGGCGAAGCAGCTGCAATATGGCCAAGCGACCGCGGAGGAACAGAATTCGCCCACCCATGGGTTCTTCTTCGTGAGACCGCAGGTCGACTTCATCGTCGATATGAATGGCGCGGTCTGCGTCAAGGATGTGTTCTTCCTGGAGTCTCTCGGCAGGGCCTATCCGGTCATCCAGCAGAAATCCGGCCTCAGGACCTCACTCGGACATGCAAACAAATCGGTTCAGCATTTTCAGTCAGCGCAGCTTGATCCACGCCACATCGACTTCATCCGAGAGCTCTACGCAGCCGACTTTGACTTTATTGGGTCGCATACAACGAGCTAGGGACGCGTCTTGCGGCGGCATCAAGGACAGAGCTGGCCAGCATCCAGACGAAGCAATCCCATGAAACCTGATGCCCCCGAGAGATTTCGTAGATGAGCTTCTTTCTAAGTCGCAAACTTGCGATTGCACACACAGATGCTCCATACAAACGACTGA
>JAPLOC010000569.1 GCA_026692825.1 Planctomycetota bacterium
CGACCAATCGACCAATCGACCAATCGACCGATGCGTTGCGTGCTGCTCACGACTGATGCTGCCAACGCGTCATGTTGTTCATTCCTGCGCCGGCAACCATCGGGATTTTCCCCATTCGACATATTCACTCAACACGGATTCGACAAAGCCAAGTGGCACCGAAATGTCAGCGACAATGACTTCCTTTCGAAGGTCTTTCGCAATAACTCTTTCCTTGCCGCTACTCGTCACGACAAGAATCAGTCCGTACTTATCGTGAACAGCACCCATGCCGATGTCATCGAGGTGATGTCGATCCCGAAGGTAAGGAACGAGCCCTCCGTCAGTGGTGTAATCATAAGAGAAGAACGCGTCGTACGCATCACGGAACACCACATCGGGCAATTCGTCAGGAAATGGCGAGCGCCGCCGATCAAACTCCGCGTCGATAATTACACTGGCGTAACCCGCGCTAGCAACAAAAGAGATTCGGTCGCTCCAGTCGCCAACCGGAGTATCTCCGACCCAATACCGAAACTGAACGCATGGCCCCGACGACCCTGAATGCCACTCGCATTCGCCGACCTCGACTGCGAAAAGGCCCTTGTCACCAAAGATCATCGAGACATCTCCATAAGTCGTCTGCGGGCGTACTCCGTTATATTTCTTGTGCCATCTCCAACACCGTCGATCCCACTGAAATGCACAGTCCCGTCATTTGAATTCGAGAAGCGGTAGATCTTTCCCTCCGCGTTTTGGCCATACCAGTGTCGTGCGTTCAGGTCGCTATCGGGGACGGCACGACGAAACACTTCGCCTGCATCGTCGGGAAGCGGAGTTTTTCCGGGCTTGAGCGTGCCAGGGGCATGATCGGGGTTTATTGTGTATGACGGCTTCTTTCCATCCCAGCGTGGAAGTTTGCCATTCCGGGCAGCTCTCGCGACATCATCGACGTCGTCGGCCTTTCCTGCCCCAAACGCGATGACGGCAAGCCCTTTCCCTCCTGCGATTAACGGCTTCGCAATTTTCGCAGCTTCATCCGGACCGAACCATTCCGCCATGTGCCATACGAAGGCCTTGCCAGTCTGAACGATCTGGCCGAGGAAGTCTGAATATTTCTGGCGGCTGAGCCACGAGTAGTTCCCATTCTCGTCGGTTGGAATGGAGTCGAACTCGTCTTTAGGCTTCGGGGGCTCCGGCACATCCCACTTTCCCTCTTCTACTTGACGCTCATAGTCTTCTCGCTCAATGGGCCAAATGTCGTCTACTTCTTCGTACGAGAATGTCTGACGGACGCCCTCTTCACCATCGGGATCCCCAGCGTTTACAAACTGCACTCCGCCCTGGTCGCCCGTAAACACGCCCGAGTGGAAGACGGGCGGGCCGTCGCTCTCGGGGTTGTAGACCAATGGCGTGATGCTGCCGATACCCGATCCGCCGGTGTACTGAGCCGAAATGGTCGGGTCGTCGGCGAGAGAGCCTTCATCAGAGCCGGACGACGAGGAACCGGCCCCGGCACCTGACCAATACAAACGCCAGAGCTCGGCGTTCGTCAGGGTGCCCCCGGTGCCATTGCCCTGTCCGCCAGCGCCCGATCCGCCGGTGTACTGCGACGACAGCGCCGGACCATCCGTACTCACGCCACCGGTGGAGCCGGACTTCGAGCCTCCAGCCCCAGATCCAACGCTGAAGGAATCCCACAGATCGCCACCGGACGTCGTGCCGCCAGAGCCTGCA
>JAPLOC010000570.1 GCA_026692825.1 Planctomycetota bacterium
AGTCGCGCGAGCTGGTCTCCTTGGACGGCGTCGTTCCGGACAAGGTGTTCCAGCGTCGCGTCGTCGGGCAACCGTGTCATCTTGACCGCCCATTCCACAGCCTCTCCCGATCCTTCAAAGACGCAGCCGGTGGGACCGCAGGTGATCGGAACAACGCCCAAATAAACCTGCGGGGCGAGTCGCCGGTTGAGCCGGCCTTCTTCGTGACAATCGTGTTCCCGTTTTTCCAGCGTGCTGAAATCGAGGAATGGCAGGCGGACCGGTTTGCGGATTTTGTACGCGACGTCGCCGGCGACGAAGACTGTCGAGATGTGGGTCTGATACGTTTCGACCGCATCGACGAGGTTTGGAAAGGCCGCCGGCCGCGCGAGATCGTGAATGAGAGTTGCGATTTCCAAGCGTGGAATTCCGTCGCGCCGCGTGAGGCGCTTGACAATTGAGCGGGGGACGAATGAAATGGCGCGTGTGTCGACGCAAGTTGGCAATCCCTGCCGCTATTCGACCGCGTGTTCGCGATCGAGACAATACCACGGTTTAGACAAGGAGAAGAAGTCGATGGGTGGACCAATCGTACGCACGGGAACAACTCCCGAATTCTGGGAGAACTACGACCGCGTGTTCGGCGCGAAGAATGCGCCGGCCAAGGCCGCGGCCAAGAAAGCCGCTCCCAAAAAGTCGGCGACCAAGAAAGCCGCCAAGAAGAAGAAATAGTCCGCCGTCGATTCCCCACCCCCCGCGTTGCTCGCGGCGTCCCTGGTTCGCCCTGGCGCGTATCTGATGCGAACACCTCGACGGGCCACGCTGATCACGGTGGTGGGAGTCGCCCTGTTGCTGGCGGCGGATGCGTCGTATCGCGCGACGATTCCCGGCGTCAACGAACCGCATTATCTGTCGAAAGCCAGGCACTTCTGGATCGACACCTGGTGCCAGCGCGACCTGTTCGCCGCGTCGGCCAATGCGCATTGGTTTTTCTACGCCGCGGTCGGCTGGCTGGCCGCGGTGTTTCCTTTTCCTGTGGCGGCGTGGCTGGGCAGAATCGCGGGGTGGTCGGTTCTGGCCTGGGGATGGAATCGGCTGGGGAAGGGGTTGATTGGCGGCGAATCGGGGCGATTGCCGACCGTCGAAGGTCGTTGTGCGATTGAAACCGCGGAGGGGCGGACTTTGGAGGGATGCGGGTCGACTGCTGCCCCGTGTACGCCAAACGATCCGCGAACCCACAGCGGCGGCTCGGCAGGAGCCTCGCCCTCCCGTGGCGAGTTTCTTGACACCGTCGGTTCCGGAATGCGATTCCAATTGCCTCCAGTGAATTGGTCGATTGTCTTCGCCGCCATCCTTTGGATGGCGTTTGCGGTTCCGAATGGACTTTCGGGAGAATGGGTAATCGGCGGAGTCGAATCAAAAGTGTTCGCGTATGGCCTGTTGTTTGCCGGTTTGGGAAATCTGCTCCAACATCGGCTGCGGTGGGCGGGGCTCCAGTTGGGACTTTCCGTCTCGTTCCACCCGCTGGTCGGCGGTTGGGGCGTGGTGGCACTTGTGCTGTCATTGGGCTGTGACCGGGTGCGACTGGCGATCTGCCGCCGGCGCGGACTCTGTGCGGATCGATCCCCACACGTCCTGCCACCCGAAGCCGTCGATACACCAGCGGACCAACAGAACCACGCGGGACTATTCGCGATTCTCCTGCTCATTGTCGCGTCGTTGCCAGGAATGATTCCCGCCGTGGCGATGCTCGCCAATGTCCCCTCGCGCGAAATCGCGGACCACGGAACGCGAATTCAGGTACTCGATCGGCTACCGCATCATTTGCTGCCAGGACATTTTCGACCGCAAGACGCGCAGTGGTCGGGCGCGTTGATGGGGGTCTTCCTGCTGGGGTGCTGGCTGGGTCCGCGAACGACCTCGTGGCGACTGTGGCGTGGTGTGATTCTCGGGTGCGCTGGCATCGCGCTCGCGGGTCTGCTGGCCGATCTGACTCCATGGCGCATTTCCCTGTTGAAGTTCTACCCGTTTCGCCTGATTGTCGGCCTGCTCCCCTGCGCGGCGGCGTGGGAGCTGATCGCGCTGTGGCCCGCCGTGCGCCGAAAGATTGAACGGGGGATCCTGTTATTGACCAAC
>JAPLOC010000571.1 GCA_026692825.1 Planctomycetota bacterium
GTCGACTCCCGGACACGCGCCCTTGGTGGCCGTAGGCAGAACGGCGGTGGCGTCGTGACCACCCGCACCGTCCGCCTGCGCGACGTGGCCCTGATGGCCGGCACCAGCACGAAGACCGCCTCCCGCGTCATCAACGGCGACGCCCGGGTAGCTGTCGACACCCGAAAGCGGGTGCAGGAGGCGGTCGACAGCCTCGGATATCAGGTCGATCTCATGGCGCGTTCACTGCGCAGAGGCGTTGACGACACTGTCGGCATCGTCGTCCCGACCATCGGTGACCCCTTCTTCGCCAAGGCCATCGAGGAGATCGAGCAGATGGCGCTCCCTCGCGGCATCAACATCCTCGTGGCGAGCAACTCCAGGGAACCCCACATCGAGCGCAAGGTGGGCGACGGCCTCCTTGCCCGCAGAGTCGCCGGCCTCATCGTCACGCCATTCTCGACCGACTACTCATTCCTCGAGCGGGTGAGCACGCCGGTCGTGTTCCTCGACCGTCACCCGGAGGGGATCAACGTCGGCGCCGTTATCGTCGACGACGAGGGAAGCGCCCACCGCATCGTCATGCACCTCGCCTCCTTCGGTCACCGCCGCATCGCGCTTCTCACCGATGGACTCACCATCAAGACCTCCTGGCTGCGACGCGAGGGCTACCTCAGGGCGATGGGCGAGCTCGGGCTTCCGGTCGAGGCGGAGCTCCAAGCCACCGGATGCGTCGATGCTGCTCAGGCCGAGGCGTGCACCAATCACATGCTCGACCTCCCGGTGCCGCCGACCGCCGTCTTCAGCGCGCGATCCGAGACATCCCTCGGCGTCGTGCGAGCCCTGCACCTGCGTCGGCGTACCGACATCGCCTTCGTCTCCTTCGGCGACTTTGCCACCGCCGACGTCCTGAGTCCGGCGGTCACCGTCATCGACCATGACCCGCGGGTGCTTGCGCGCAAGGCGATGGAACTGCTGAGTGAGCGGCTCGACGGCACCCCACCGAGCGCCCACGATCACGTCGTGCCGGTTGATCTCATCGCGCGCGGTTCCGGCGAACTCCCGGCCTTGCTGGTGGCGTCATGAACTCGACGCTGCGTGAGGTTGTCATCGGAATCGATGTCGGCACGACCACCACCAAGGCGGTCGCCATCGATTCAACCGGCGCTGTCGTTGGCAGTGCGAGTGCGGTGACGACCTGGGACATCGGCATCAACGGCGAGGTCCAGACAGACATCGACCGGCTCACCGATGCGGTCACCGGTGTTCTCGTCGAAACGGCTCATTCGGTCGGAGAGGGTACGAGGGTCACCGGCATCGGCATCACCGGAATGGCAGAGGTCGGCGTTGTCGTCTCGCCGGCGGGCCAGGCCCTCACAGCGGCGATGGCCTGGTACGACCAGCGGGGAGCGGAGGAGCTCGCGGCACTGCCCCAGGCATTCCGCGACGAGTTCATCTCGGTCACCGGCCTTGCGGCCAAGGCGGAGTGCTCATTCGCGAAGCTGCTCTGGCTCGGATCCCACGGAGGGCCTTCATTGGCCGGTAAGCAATGGCTGAATGCCCTGGAATACATAGCATTCCGGCTGACTGGAGTCCGGGGGAATCCAGTCCAACAGCCGGCCGGCGAGAGGCTGAACCTCGCGATGCGATTCGTCGATCTTCAGTCCCCAGCGCATCACCTCACGCGGCAATGCCAGGGGCATCAGACTGCTCGCGGCACTGTTCGCGATGAGCGGGGCGGTGTGCGCCGCTCTTTCTCCCTGAAACACTTCCTCCGATGTGAACACACAGCTCGGAAGGCGGGGTTCTTTTTGGGGCAACTCGGCGGCGAAGGCCACCAGCCCGTACTTCTCAACGGCTGACAGGTTCAGCACCATCGACCAGTCAATCCCCGATTCCCCCAGCACATTGCGAACATGTTCCTGTTCCAGTCGATTCGGCAGCTTCCCGCGATAGAGCCCCTTGGGTGAATTCGTCCCCAGGAACAAATACTCGCCCGCTCCCGCTTCGACCATCACCACGTCGGCGAATGCCTGCTGCATTGTCTGGGCGATGACCCGCAACGGCGCGGGGCCGAAATCAAACGCCTGAATCCGCTGGCAGAAGATGCCGTCGGTCGCCAGCCGTTGACTTGCCAGAGCGTAGAATTCGCGAGTCACGCAAACTTGTGAATGCAACAGGGCGATCGCATCGGGAGCCGAGACGATGACGTCGCATCCCTCCTCCTCACTCGCCAGAGCGAGAATCGCGTCGCAGCTTTTCAACGAGAGTTTTTCGTCGTCCCAGGGATTCGGTTCGGTGGAATCATCGGTCGCCCGTTTGACCAGATTGACGAGTGCCGGGTCGACCTCGGCACAGACCACCGACTCCAGGGGAAACTTCATCCCGACCGACAACGCTTCGCCCGTTCCCAATCCCAGCAGCATCAGGCGCCGGGGACTTTCGTGCAGCGTCAGGGGGACCACCACCTGCAAGGTTTCCGAGAGATGTCGCGGGAAGACGCTGGGGTCGGCCGAAACGACTCCCTTCGGGATCCCATTTGCCCGGATCTGAAACTGATGGCCGGCGTATTTCCAGACCGTGTAGACCCCCCGACTGCCGCGAACGGTTTCGACCAGGCGTCCCTCATCCAGATAGGGGAGCAGTTCGCTCCGCATGCCGGTCGCGTACGCGGTGAAGGACTGCGTGCTGAACAGTGTTCGCGCCGACCGGGCCGGGTTGTAGGCACCGGGAACCGCCGACCCTAAGGCCATGACCGCGAGGAGGAGAGCCGCTGTGGCGCGACTCCATCGCCCCACAGGCAGGTTCGAATGCTTCCAGGCGGCCAGACCCGCGAGCGCGACTCCGCACCAGCCACACAGCGACAGCAGCAGGACGGGTCCACCCAGAGAATCAATCACCGCCGGGGCGCAGATCCAGCCCGCGACCGCCATCAGAAAACCCGCGACATTCCAGCCCGTGGCGTTGTTTCGCCCGGCGGTTCCCCGCATGAGCAGACAGACCGCGGGAGCCACCACCAACAGCGACGCGGTCGCCGGCAGCAGCGTACGAATGGTCGCCAGCAGTCCCGTCGAACTGATCGAGGCGCTCCACCACAAATTGCAGCGGACGAGGACGGGAAACGCCGCGATGATCCCCAACGGTGCCGCCCCTTGAACGAGAGCCGCGAACAGGGAGACGGTCGAACTGTCTTTGCGCCGACCTGCCAGAATCAGCCCCAGCCCGGCCCCTGTCAGCACGCCCAACAGCATGCCCCCTGCGACAAACGCAGTCGTCGGGACAAGCTGGGAGCAGATTTCGTTGAGGGTGCCTAGGGCCAGGCCAGCGAGCGGCGAAGAGGCAAGCACCAAACGGGCTAATAGGGCGGGTGCGGGGGAGGTTATTGCGGCCGGGGGGGCGTCATGCGCTGCGAGTGCGTTCGACGGACTGTATTGCCAGGCGGACCAAGCGGCTGCGCCGATCGCAGGAAGCAGACACGCCAAAGCGGCTGCATAAGGCCCCAGCCATTGCGAGAGCAACAGTCCGCCTCCCGCGAATCCTAGTGCGGCACCCATCAGGTAGCCGGCGGGAGAGCGCCCGGGATGCCGATCGGAGCCGGGCATTGCCGACATCCAACCGGCAAGAACGGCGGGGACACCCAGAAACAGCGCGGTGGCCACCACCAGCGCCACCGCGGTCAATCCCCCCGCATCCGGACGAATCCACTCGGGTGAGAGCAGTCGATCAGTGATTCCTGAAAGAATCCACGGAGAACCCGCGCACCACGCCGCCAAGGAAAGAACTGCGAACAGGCGACCGAATGCCGCCAGCCCGGGCGATGTTGGCGTTGGAAGCAATCGCCCCAGCGCGAGTAATACCGACACACACCCGACCAGCCCGAGCGCGACGGGGTGAGACGTCCCCAGGCGGACCGTCCATTGCAGGCAGAGCAGCGCGAGGACTGTTGCGGAACCCGCTCCACACAGAACGGCCAAACGAGGAATGGCGGCCCAGCCGGCTTGAACGACGGCGCGGGGCGAGAAGGAGGAGAGTCGCAGCATGGCATCCTTGCCGAACTGGGTCTACGTTTGTGCGGGGATCTGGGCTTTGTAGTGAAATCGGGGGCAGTGGGGCAAGACCAATGCGGTTTACCCCAGCATTTTCAACGGTAGATCGACCGGCTGATTGAGCGCCGCGCTCCGGGCGACCGCTTCCGTGAACTCCATATAACGCACTCCGGTCGCGAAATCGGTTCGAGTGACCCGCTCCAATCCACGAATCGCCGAGATGAACTCCGCCTCAACCCGCCAACCCCCCCGCTTTTCCTGGGGGATCTCCAGTACCTTCAATGCCGACTCCCCCGCACGTCCGCATTCCAGGATTTCCCCGTCGGGAAGCGACCGGTACCGCAACGTCCCCCGGCTGCCATACAGATGGATCTGCTTCCCCGGTCCAAACAGATTCACACCGCTGAAGTGGTAGATCCCCCGCGCTCCCCCTTCGAGATACGTCAACACCTGCACACTGTCGGGAACCGAGATATCGACTCGCCCCTGGCTGTCGCGTCCCGGCCGGCGCGGCTCGAAGATTTTGGTCTGGGCGAAGACCCGGGTGGTCGCGGGAACCCACCGGGCGGCGGTTTCGTGCAGAATCCCCAGCGTCAGCACGTTGAGTCCGCTAATCTCTGCCTCCTGCCGCCAGTGCAACAATTCGGTGTAATCCCAATACGCGTCGTCCGCTCCAATCACCACCAGCTCACGCAGGTCGCCGATGTAACCCTCATCGACCAGTGTCTTTACGAACCGGTCCTGCTCCAACCCGAACGGGCTGGGGACAATCTGCGAAACCAGACCCGGGTGCGACTGAGCCGCGACGAGCATCGTATGGGCTTCTTCGGCGTTCCGCGCCATGCGGGCTTCCACCAGCACATGCTTGCCGGCGGCCAAAGCGGCACACGTGATTTCACAGTGTGTGTTGGGCCATGTCCCAATACAAACCGCATCCACCTGGGGATCATCCAGCACCGCCCGCCAGTCGGAATATGCCCGAGGCAGCTCGTATTCCTTCGCCAACTGCTGTGACGAAGCCAAGGTGCGGTTGGCCACACCCACGATCTCGACACCGGTCAGGGCGCGAAATCCGGGGATGTGTCGTAACTTGGTGTTGGCCCCCGCGCCAATCAATCCCACTCGAA
>JAPLOC010000572.1 GCA_026692825.1 Planctomycetota bacterium
CTGCTCTTTTTGCAGGGGCGGTGGGACTTGGAATGCACACCTTGGGGAAACCCCACTTACAACCTGTTCGGCTGGCAGAAGCCCTGCTACCTGATGCAGGAAGGGTACGCGAAAACGTACCGGGAACTGCTCGAAACGACCGAATGGCAGAACTACGGTCGAGCCAGCGGCAACCCGAAATGTGCTGACTGCATGGTCCATAGCGGCTACGAACCGACCGCGGTCTCCGAGACCTTCGGCAGCTTCCGCGGGTTCTTTCGCACTGTGACTGCCGTCCTGTTTGGAACGGGCGGACCGAAGTCTCCTGAACCGCAGCCGGTTGAAGTGCGGCCCGAAGAACTCCTGCCGATCCTGAATCGCCAGGACGCTGCGGGTCACCCGGTCACCACCCGGGTGGAACTTCCGATTGTGACCGTGGAGCGCTAGGAGTCGGCGAACTTCGCCCCCCGACTTTCCCATGTACCCTCTCCTCGAAATTCCCGAGCTGGCGCGTCTGGAGGCTGGTCAGGGGCTGGTCCGGATCCCCGAGCAGCAGGACGTTCCGTTTACGTCCCGGGTGAGGGCGCTGGTCGATACCGCCGAGTTTCGCCGACTCGCGAACATCACCCAACTGGGCCTGGTGTCGCGAATCTACCCGGGGGCGATGCACACCCGGTTCGAGCATGCGTTGGGGGTGTTTCACAACGCGCTGCGCTATCTGGCACAGCTCGCCCGCGATGCTCGGTTCCGGACCGCTGTCGACACTCATACAGCCGAGGTCTTGCTCTGCTCGGCCTTGTTGCACGACCTGGGGCATTGGCCGTTCTGTCACCCGATTGAGGATATGGGGCTGGCCGAGTTGCCGTCGCACGAACGGCACGCCGCCGAGTTTCTGTCCCCGGAGCGCGAACTGTCGCAGATTCTTGAAAGCGAATGGAACGTGGCTCCCGCCGAGGTGTTGGACGTGCTGGCGGCACGAACCGATTCCACGCCACTACGAATTGTGCGGTCGATTCTTTCGGGACCGATCGACATCGACAAAATGGATTACCTCGAGCGCGACAGTCTGCACTGCGGCGTCCCCTATGGACGCAACTTTGACAAGAATCGCCTGATTCAATCGCTGGTGCTGAACGCGGCGGGGGATGGACTCGCCCTGTCTTATAAGGGAAAAACCGCGGCCGAGCTGATGGTGTTCGCCCGCTATGTGATGTTTGGCGAAGTGTACTGGCACCACGCCGTCCGGTCGGCGACCTGCATGTTCGCGCGGGCGTTTTACGAATTGCGCGATCAACTGGAATTGCATGAACTGCTGCAACGGACGGAGGCTGACGTGATCGCCGAACTCCGTCTGCGGGGACGCGGCTCGATCGTCGAACCGTTGCTGGAGGGAGTGTTCGGCTCCCGCCGACGGATCTACAAACGGGTTCTTGACGCGACCTTGCATCAAAACCGGGAGTTGTTTGACCGGCTCTCCCGGCAACCGTTCGAGTATCTGGTGCGGTGCGCGACTCGTTTCGCGGAAGTGCTGGGACCGAAGCTGGGCCGCCGACTTTCCCCGTGCGACATCCTCATCGACGCCCCGCCCCGTCATCGGGAAGTGGAGTTCAAGGTCGATATCTATTTCCCGAAAGAGCAGGCGTACCGTCCGTTGCAGGAAGTTTCCCCGGTGGTGCGGGCACTCGCGGGGACCCAGTTCGACGATTACGTGAAACGCGTCCGGCTCTTCGCCCCCCCGGAGATCGCCCGCGAGGTGGCGCAACTACCCGACTTGGTGGAAACCCTGGTGAGGGCGATGGATGCACCTGGGGAAACGATTGTCGAAACGCGATCC
>JAPLOC010000573.1:0-1043 GCA_026692825.1 Planctomycetota bacterium
TCCCGCAACGGCGCGACATCCCCCTCCATGCTGAAGACGGTGTCGGTGACGATGAATCGCCGGCGAAACGAACTCGCCGATGCCAGTGTCTCGTCGAGCTTGTCGAGCGCATCGTGGCGATACACCCGGAATTTCGCCCCCGCCAACCGACACCCATCCACCAGACTGGCGTGATTGAACCGATCGCAATAGATCACATCTTCAGAATCGGCCAGTGCGGCGATCGTTCCCAGATTCGCGGCGTAACCTGTAGGAAAGACCAGCGCGGCACCACATCCCTCAAACGCGACTAACTGTTCTTCGAGCTGGACCAGCCATTGAGAACGCCCCGAAACCAGCGCGCTCGCCCCCGCACCGCTGCCGGACTCCGTCAATGCCCGCTCGGCGGCAGCTTTGAGCCGCG
The DNA here is from genome assembly GCA_026692825.1 of Planctomycetota bacterium. GTDB lineage: Bacteria > Planctomycetota > Planctomycetia > Planctomycetales > Planctomycetaceae > UBA10511. The sequence continues at coordinate 404 of JAPLOC010000573.1, forward strand.
GGTCATGAGATAAGCCCAGGTAATCATTTCCCGCGAAATTCCGCAACCTGCGTCCCGCCGCCAGGCACCACCCTCCGGGCAGCGATTCAAACTGGCGACGTCGCCGCAACAAATGTCGCGATTCGAGGTCTGCCAGTTCGGAATTGAGCCACGCCAGAGGAGATGTCATTCAATCGGTGAGAGTCGCGCGACCTCGGTCGCCTGACAGCGTTTGCTGGGAATGGAATTGCCGACGGCATAGAATTCCTGAATGAATCCTCGTCCCTCGACCTTCAGTGTAACCGGCCGATCCCTGCGTGCGTTAGCGGCGGGACTGGTTCTCTGTCTGGGTTGCGGCCCGACCCCACCCGCAACTCCTCCCGCCGTTCCGGTCCCCGACAATCCCACGATTCCGGCGGCTGAACCTTCGACCGCTTCCGCCGAGCCGAAGAAGCGCGCCCGCAGAAACTTTGACCTTGAAGCGGTTCGCCCGAAAGTGGAGGCGTTCTGCGGCGGCTGTCATGCGGTTCCCAAGCCGGGAAGTTTTCCCAAGAAAGAATGGCCCAATGAGGTCAATTTGGGATTCAACATTTTTCTCGGTTCGGGCCGCAACGATCTGCAAATGCCGCCGGTCGGGGATGTTGTCCAGTATTTTCAGACA
>JAPLOC010000573.1:1065-2175 GCA_026692825.1 Planctomycetota bacterium
AGTTAGTATTTCCCGAGCGCGATCCGCCCCCCGCGAAGTCCCCGTTTCAGTTCGTGGCCGAGCCGATTGTTTCGAGAGAACAAACGACTCCGCCGCTGGTCGCGTCGCTGGCGATTCATCGGCTCAACACCGCGATCGGGCGGCAGTTGTTCACGTGCGACATGGCTTCGGGGCTGATTGAGGCCCGCACGTTCAACGGAGTTCCCGGTTCCGCGCTCACATTGGCCAGCGCGGCACAGCCTTGCCACCTGGAACCGGTCGATTTTGATGGCGATGGCGTGTTCGAATTCGTGGCGGCGGCGCTGGGGAGTTATCAGCCGAGCGATCACAACAAAGGGCGGGTCCTTCTAGTTCGGCAACGACTGGAGGGAGGCGCGAAAGTCGAACCTGAGGTGTTGCTCGACAATGTCGGTCGCGTCGCTGACGTCCGACCGGCCGACTTTGATGGCGACGGCGATCTCGATCTGGCGGGTCGGATTCTGCTGCTGAGAAACCAGGGGGGAGACCAGAAAACGCCTCGATTTGAAGTGGAAGTCTTGGATGATCGCCATGGAACGATTCACGTTCCGATTTGCGATCTCAATTCCGACGGCCAGCCCGACTTCATCGCCTGCATCAGCCAGGACCAGGAAACGATTGTCGCGTTTCTCAACGACGGAGCCGGCGGATTTGAAAAGAAGCCTCTGTTCGCCGCCAACGACCCCGCATACGGTTCGAATGGAATCGAGTTGATCGATCTCGATCGGGATGGAGACCTGGATGTGCTGTATACGAATGGAGACACGCTCGACAGTCGGTTTCTGAAACCGTACCACAGTGTGCAATGGCTGGAAAATCGGGGGGAGTTCCCGTTCACCCATCACCACATCGACGCCATGGCGGGGGTTTCGCGGGCGCTGGCGGGGGATTTTGACGGCGACGGCGACCTGGACATCTTTGCAGTCGCCTATTTTCCTGTGAGTTTGCGGAATCTGGCCGACTCCGATCGGCACGCATCGGCAATCATCCTGGAAAACACCGGCAACGAGACATTCGTGCGGCACATTCTAGAAACTGGCAATCCTGAACATATGTGTCTCGAACTGGCCGACGTCGATGACGACGGCGATC
>JAPLOC010000574.1 GCA_026692825.1 Planctomycetota bacterium
CGTTCGCTCGCTTTTCGTGGTTTCCTTAGACGCCTTGCCGACATACACCAATTTCCCGTTATGGTAGAGCGCGTAGATACCGCTCATTGAAGGTGCCACCCCCGTTTCAAGCGGAAATTCGTGGGAGGATATCAACTTTTTCACAACCTGGTCACGAATCGCCAGATCAAGATCAAACAAAAAGAGATGAGAGGAGGCACCGTGATCGGGAGCGGATTCGACAGTCGGTTGTTTCGCCATTGCTCGCTTCCAATCACCGTCGGCGTGGGGTTTCGATACTGAGGATCGGCGGTGAGTCGACATCAACCGCAGTTGTTTTCGTGAAGTCGTCAAAGTCCGAGTACATCGAGAATTTCAATTCAAACGGTGTTGAAGTTGGCGATGGAATCAGGTAATGTACTGCGGTATATGAGTGACCGTGAGTCCCGGCACCCATATCCATCAGTACAAGTTCACTCGTGAGTGAACGGGACTCGTGCGAAACCAGTGAGCATTTGCAGGAGTCAATTTCAAATGCGAGCCGTCGAACTTTTCGCGGGAGCGGGGGGCCTCGCCCTCGGCGCATCCATTGCGGGCATCGAACACGATGCTGTCATTGAATGGAATCGCAGCGCGTGCGAAACGATATTGGAAAACCGCCGACGGGGAACCGTTGGATGGCCGCTCTTCCAGTGTGACGTTCGGGATATGGACTTCCGAACGTTTCAGGGAGCCGACGTCGTGGCTGGTGGTCCTCCGTGTCAACCATTCTCAATTGGTGGCAAACACCGGGGAAATAGCGACGTTCGCAACATGTTTCCCGAGGCGATCCGCTCCGTCCGAGAAATTCAGCCGAAAATGGTCCTGTTGGAAAATGTGAAGGGTTTGACGAGAACGTCGTTCGCCGATTTCTTCGAGTATGTTTTGCTGCAGCTCCAGTTTCCGACACTGATCGCTCGTAAATCGGAAGATTGGGTCGCGCATGCGGCGAGGCTGCGTCGCAGTCAGGCGTTGAACTCCTTTGGCGATCTTTCCTATCGAGTTTGGTATCGCCGCCTGAATGCCGCGGACTTTGGCGTACCTCAACGGCGGGAAAGAGTATTCATCGTCGCCGCTCGTTCCGATTTGAATTTGAGATGGGCTTTTCCTGAGCCCACGCACTCGCAGGAATCTCTCTTGCGCGACCAGTGGGTGACGGGCGACTACTGGTCGCGGCATGGAATCGACCGACTTCGACGGCGGGATGTTCCGACGAAATTCGCGAAGCGCGTACAGCGGTTACGTTCACTCCCGCTGATTGGAGATCTTCCCGCGTGGCGAACTGTTCGCGATGCGATCACCGATCTACCTGACCCAAACTCCGACCACGCTCGCAGCCTTGGACACCTTCTGGTTCCTGGTGCCAGGACATACGGTGGGCATTCCGGTAGTCCAATCGATGAGCCGGCCAAGACGTTGAAGGCCGGCGACCATGGGGTTCCAGGAGGGGAAAACATGCTCGCGATGCCTGACGGTAGCGTCCGGTATTTCACCGTGCGAGAGAGCGCGCGGATCCAGACATTTCCAGATTACTATGTCTTTCCGGGCTCTTGGTCGGAATCAATGCGGCAACTGGGAAACGCCGTGGCCGTGGATATGGCCTCGATTCTCGCCCGTCGAATTCGACGCTGCATCGAGACTGGCGACGCGGAAAGCGACATACTTGAGCCGCGACTTCAGGTCGCGACAGTCTGAACACCGCCAAATTGTCGTGAACTGTCGAACCTGTTTGAGTTCAAGTTGATTGCATTGATGCAAGTTCGGTCTCATTTAGGGCCGGTCGGGCCCTCGCGTGGACCATATTGAACGCTGACGTCCAATCCACCCATTCTTCACCCATACCCGACGCAATCACCTCAAACCACCGAGTCACTACGCTACCATCGCCGATCAAGTGAATCGCCCCTGTGTGGCACGGTTCGGGTTGTGCTCAAGGATCGACACGTCGTGGTAAACATGCAACATTGGACATCGCAATTCTGCTTGGCACTGCTGTGGTTGGCGCAGTTCGCAGGCTGCCAACCGGGGATGACCAGCGACGGTTCGAAACCGCCGGGCGCTACTGCGGGCCGGGACGGACAGTCAATACGCCCCCCGCCGTTTGCCCCCCCCCCCCGAGTGACCCAAAGAGAACTGCAACAGGACGGTGCGGGCAAACTTCGATTCCGCGACTTTTTGGAAATGAATGTAGTTCATCCCCTCGGCTCCCGATTCGGGGATCTCGACATGCGCGGTGATCGTGAA
>JAPLOC010000575.1 GCA_026692825.1 Planctomycetota bacterium
AGGCTAGCCATCGATCTTTCTCCCCATCCGCTCAAGGCGGATGGGGCCGTCGCCAATACAGGTCTCCATCCGGCTTTCGCGAGACCGCTTCCCGCTCGAGTGCAATGTCGCGTTTTCGGCCGCGCGGAGTCTAAGCATACAACCCCAACGAAGTCACCCACTGTTCCATCGTCCGCCGACAGGTGTCGCGCTCAATGGGTAGTTCCAACGCTCGGCCCCGGGCGTCGAGAATCAACCCGACCGTCCCCCCCCGAACGGTTCGTTCGACCCGTTTTCCCGGCCCATTTCCCAAATCAAATCCCCCCCGTGGTGAGACCGTGACTTGGGCGGTCTGATCGGCCGCGAGTGGCAGACGCTTTAGCTCGCCCACGCGCATCACCCCCGACTCCGTCAGCTCGGGGCCGGAGATCTGATAGCCGAAACAGTCGCGTCCTGGTTTCCCCGTGCCTGTCGCCGCCACGCAGGTTCCCAAGTAAATCAGACAGTCCCGCTCGAAGACCGCCAGCGCCGCCTCGGGGTGAACCTCGGCCAGTACCCCCAGGTGCGGCATCATGAAGATGCTGTCTTTGGCAAGTGTCGTGAAACCGCGCGGCTCAAACGCATCGATCAGCATCGCCGCCGTCTGTTCCATGCGCGGCGCGTGCGACAATACCCCGCCCGACGCGACCAACAGATCGAGCCGCATGTCGTCGACGATTGTGCGTGGTCCCGCCTGTTGACGAAACATGTCGCCGATGCCGCGCTGTTGTTGGATCCCTTGCAGCGTTGTCGCGAATTCTTTGTGCTGCAAGTACGCCAGCCGCAACGCCTCGCGGGCGACCGCCTGTTCAAAGACCAGCGCCTCCAGCGTCTGCGGAATTGTGGTCGGGCGAATCATCTTGTTTTTCACCCGGTTCCGCAGTTCGCGTTCATCCATCTCGAAATGGACCCACCGCAAAATCCGCGGGAGGGTCGCTTCCGCACAGACATTGGAGATCGAATAACTCATGCCGAGGTTGGCGCTCACCGTACGATTGAATACGCCATCAAACACACTGAAGACGTCGGTTGTCGCCCCGCCGATATCGACCCCGACTACGTTGATTTTCTCTTTTTTCGCGATCGATTCGAGGATGTTCCCGACCGCTCCCGGTGTCGGCATGATCGGAGCGTCGGCCCATTCCATGAGTTTGCCGTACCCGGGGGCATGCGCCATCACATGCTCGAGAAACAAATCGTGGCCTCCGTGCCAAACGTCTGGCGGATGATCGCCGCCACATCGCGATTTCCCGCGAAAATCACCGGCATGCGGTATTCGCCTCCAAATCGAGGCTGTGGCCGTGCCGGGGCGATGCGTTCCGCGATTTGCACCACCTGCTTCACGTTGCCCCCATCGGTTCCGCCGGCGATCAGAATCATGTCGGGGCGGAGTTCGCGGATCTGCTGGATCTGCTCGTGAGGCTGCCGGCGATCATTCGCCGCCAGAGTCTCCAGCACAATCGCCCCCGCCCCCAACGCAGCCCGCTTGGCGCTGGCGGCCGTCATCTCTTTGACCACCCCCGCGACCACCATCTGCAGTCCCCCGCCGGCACTCGAGGTCGAGATGTAAATGTCGCAGCCCGCACCGTCGCGCGCCGGGCGAATGATCTGCCCCTGCCCGTCGATCAGCGCTCTTCCCGCCAGTTCCTGCAATTCGGACAGGGCATTCACGACGCCAATCGTGACGTCGGCCAGCGGTTCCTCCACTGTGGTCGGAGCTTCCCCTCGATGCGTCTGCCGATATTCCCCATTGACCAGTTCGATGAGAATCGCCTTGGTGGTCGTGCTTCCACAGTCGGTCGCGACAATCACCCGGATCTGATCCAGGGGGGGGACAGGCATGGCGGTTACTCCAGCACCCGCAACCAGGCGGTG
>JAPLOC010000576.1 GCA_026692825.1 Planctomycetota bacterium
CGGTGGCAAAGGGGGAACGCTTTTGCGGGTGACCGGTCAGGCGACGGTCAACGTGGCGGACAATCTAACATTGAAGAATGGTGCGATCGTAACGGCACGCACAGCAACGACATCAGCGGTAGATAAGCTGCACCTAATCGTCGCGGGCACGCTCAGTATCGATGCAAGTAGTAGTATTGATGTAACAGGTAAGGGATACCTTCCGGGACGAACGACGGGAAACACGGCAACAGGTGCATCGACGGGTAAGAGCGGAGGAAGTTACGGTGGCTCCGGCGGAACGGTGGACGGAGCGGCCAGTGAAATCTACGGTGATTATTCAAATCCCCAGGATTTTGGGAGTGGCGGCAGCGGCAGCGGTGGAACGGTGACAGCCGGAGGAGGACTGGTTGAGATTCAGGCGACGAATTTGATAGTTGATGGGCGAATTCGAGCGAACGCCGAGTCCGCGAATTTAGGAAGCGGCTCCGGCGGTGGAATCAAGATCACAACCGGGATCCTGTCGGGCACGGGAACTATCTCGGCAAACGGTGGTTCGAGTAACGCACCCGACTCGGGACCGGTTCCAGGAAGTGGAGGTGGTGGGCGCGTAGCGGTCTATGCTGCGGATCTGACAACGTTCGATACGTCGAAAATCACAGCGTATGGCGGATCGACTGGAATTCAAGGGGCTGCGGGCACAGTCTACCTGCGAGATACCGATTTAAATATGGGAACGTTGATTGTAAATGCCGGAACCGGTGGCAAAGGGGGAACGCTTTTGCGGGTGACCGGTCAGGCGACGGTCAACACAATCTAACATTGAAGAATGGTGCGATCGTAACGGCACGTACAGCAACGACTTCAGCCGTAGATAAGCTGCATTTAATCGTCGCGGGCACGCTCAGTATCGATGCAAGTAGTAGTATTGATGTGACAGGTAAGGGATACCTTCCGGGACGAACCTCCGGAAACACGTCGACAGGTGCATCGACGGGCACTAGTGGCGGCAGTTATGGCGGCTCTGGCGGAGCGGTGGACGGAGTGTCCAATGAGATCTACGGTGACTATAGAAATCCGCAAGATTTTGGGAGTGGCGGCGGTGGCAGCGGTGGAACGGTGACAGCCGGGGGAGGATTGGTCGAGATTCAAACGACGAATCTGGTAGTTGACGGTCGAATTCGAGCGAACGCCGAGTCTGCGAATTTGGGAAGCGGCTCCGGCGGCGGAATCAAGATTACAACCGGGATCTTGTCGGGTACCGGAATTATCTCTGCGAACGGTGGTTCGAGTAACACGCCATTTATTGGCAACGGCAATGGCAGTGGAGGAGGTGGGCGTGTTGCGGTTTATGCAGCGGATTTCACGACATTCGATACATCGAAAATCACTGCGTTTGGCGGAGTTACAAAGGGAGGTGACGGTGCTGCGGGAACGGTCTACCTGCGCGACACCGACCTGGCGCTTGGAACACTGGCTTTCGACCCGGGAACTGGCGGCAAAGCGGCAACAATGCTGGGATTGTCCACCCAGTCGACCGTCACGATTTCAGACAATTTGGTTATTTCGCATATCATTTCGCGGCCCCAGCATTCAGGCATGACGTTCTCTATCCTCGGCAATTTGTCGGTCGTAAACGGCGGTTCGATTACTGCGAATGTTGCGACGACTACAACTACTGATCCTTTATCTTTGACAATTTCTGGAACCTTGCGGGTGGATTCCCAAAGCACAATTGACGTTAGTGGCGACGGCTATTTGAGCGGGCGAACTTACGGAAATTCGATTGCAGGAGCGTCCACCGGTTTCAGCGGTGGAAGTTACGGCGGGTTTGGCGGTGCGAGCCTTGGAACGCCGAATCCGACCTACGGCGATTTCGAAAATCCTCAGGATTTTGGTAGCGGCGGCGGCAGCCTAGGCGGCTTTCCCGGAGGAGGGGTTGCGTTGATTCAGGCTGAAAATATTATATTGGATGGAAGAATTTGGGCCAACGGCGTGAATCACGGAAGTGCCGGTTCTGGCGGCAGCGTCAGGATTTCAACGCGGATTCTATCCGGTGCGGGCAGTATAACAGCCAACGGTGGTTCAACCGATAGTGGCGCTGGTTGGGGCAGCGGCGGTGGCGGGCGAGTAGCGGTTTACGCCGACGACTTCACAACATTTGATACGGCGAAAATCACCGCGTTCGGCGGCGGCACCGGAGTCAAGGGAACTCCAGGTACCGTCTACCTGCGACTCCTTAGCCAACCTTTGGGGACAGTGATCATCGACGGGGGTAGCGGAGCTGGAGAGAGCGCTGTCATCGTGTTGGGGCGTCCTGAGCAGAGCATGATCACGTTTGATGGCAACCTAATCATCACACGAGGAATTGTACGACCGGAACACACGGGAATGCTGTTCACCGTCACCGGCAATTTGTCAGTTGTCAATGGTGGCATACTATCGACGAATTCCGCGACAGCGACGAGCGTTGACGCGCTGTCACTTGTCGTCAAGGGATCGCTGACGGTAGATGCAACCAGTTCCATCGATGTGACCGGAAAGGGCTACCTTCAGGGTCGCACAAACCGGAATACCACAGCGGGCGCGTCCACGGGAAATAGCGGCGGCAGCTTCGGTGGATTGGGGGGTGGCAGCAGCGGTACACCGAATTCCGTTTATGGAGATTCCGCGAATCCGCTCAACGCCGGCAGTGGTGGCGCGAATGCTCCCGGCGGAGGACAAATCGACATCAAGGCGGGTGCCCTGGTCGTGAATGGTGCAATTCGCGCCGACGGTACGGGAGCTGCTGGAGGCTCGGGATCTGGCGGCGGAATCAAAATCGTGACCGGATCTCTTTCTGGCAGTGGCCGAATCTCCGCGACGGGAGGCGCGACAACCAACGGAACTGGCAGCGGCGGCGGCGGGCGTGTGGCCGTTTATTCGGCGAACTTCACATCCTTCGACACGTCAAAGATCACTGCGGCGGGTGGAAGCACAGGCGTCAAAGGTGCCGCCGGTTCGGTCTATTTGGCTCCGCTCGACGCAGCCGGGTCGACGTCCCCTTTCGGCCCCTCCACCGAACTCTTCGTCCCCCTTTACAGCTTCCCGCAGTTCACCGACTTCACCCGCACGGCGCTCGCGGGCTGGTGGCGAGACATCCGTGATCAGGCGACGGCGGCCAATCCGATCACCGTGATCATCAATCCCTCGAATGGAACTGCGGATCCGACCAATCCCGCCAGTGATTTCGGCGTCTATCGCGACGCCATCCGACTCCTGCGGCAGAATCCCTACGTCCGGATTCTGGGTTACGTCTACACCCAGGGCGGCTCTCGTCCCCAGGCCGACGTTATTCAGAACATCGGCTGGTACCAGAATTACTACCTGACCTCGGGCGGGTCGTCGATGGTCGACGGGATCTTCATCGACCAGTTGGCCGCCAGTGCTTCTCAATTGGGTTATTACCAAACGCTCGCCGCCAACATTCGGGGGCGCTCGGAACTTGCCGGCACGATGATTGTCGCCAACTCTGGCGTCGTCCCCGAGGCTGGTCTACTTACGGATGCGATCGCCGATGTCCTGGTCACGTTCGAAGACGTTGAAAACTCGGCCGTCGCGAATCACACCCACTTCGTCGACGCCGTCCGTCCGACTGGTGGCTCGGCGAACCTGAAATACGGGGCGATCCTCCACGGCGTACCGACCGCCGCCGATCGCGACCGCGTCATCCGCCCCGCGAAAATCAAGGGTTACAGCTTTCTGTTCGTCACCGACGACGCGATGGACACTCCATTCGACGTCAAGCCGACCTATTGGAGTGGAATTCCCACGGAGCTGAATCGTCCCGTCGTACCCGACCGCGCGGTTTCGATCGCCGAGAATTCGGCGAACGCCACGGTGGTCGACACGATCCCCGGGTTCGATCCGACCCCCGGGCAGACCATCGCCTATTCAATCGTTGGCGGTAACGTGGGTAACGCGTTTGCGATCAATCCGACGACTGGCCAGTTGACGGTGAACAATTCCGCCGCACTCGATTTCGAAACGACGCCGTCGTTCACGCTTGCGGTTCAAGTCACCGACAACGGCTCGCCAGCCCTTTCGGGAACGGGAACGGTGACCGTGCAGTTGACCGATGTCCCCGACTCGTCGGACATTCGCGTCAATTCCGCGACGACGAACGGCCAGTCGACGATTACGGTGAACTACAGCGTGCTGTTCGCCGACGCGCCGGCGTTTGACCTGCGATTCGCGAAATCGGCCGGACGGCGGCCGGGCAGATTCCCCTTCCCGGCACAAGTGGCGTGGATCTCGACGACGACTACCGAATTCTGGTGACCGCCGACCCGACCAACGCGGTCGCCGAGATCGACGTCGATCCACTCAACGAAGACAACACCGCCGTCCTCAGCGGCGCGTACCTCGCCAACGGCATCGTCTACGCTCTGGGGCGGGAGACCGCCGACAGTCTGCTGATCACCAAGACCAGCACCGCGTACTCGCTCAACTTCAACGGCGTCGCGACGACCTATCCGCTGGCGTCGGTCACGAGTTTTCAACTGCGGGGCGAAAGTGGGGCCGACACGCTCAGCGCGGTCAACATCGATCGAGCGATCACTCTGTTCGGTGGAGCGGGGAACGACATTCTGACCGGCGGAACACTGGCCGATCGAATCATGGGAGGGGCCGGGGACGATACGATCTCGGGAGGCGCGGGGAACGACATCTACGTCTTCAACGTGGACGAAGCGCAGGGTTCCGACGCGATCACGGATGCGAGCGGAATCGACACACTGGATTTCTCTCTCACCACGGCTCAACCGGTTTCGATCAATCTGGGACTCACTTCGCCGCAGGTTGTACACGCCTCGAATCTCACCCTGACGCTGGCGTCGGCGACGGCGCTGGAAAACATTATCGGGGGATCCGGTAACGACACACTCACCGGCAACACAGTTGCCAATACACTCACTGGGGGGGACGGGAATGATCTGTTGACCGGCGGGACGGGCAACGACGCTCTGATCGGCGGTGCGGGTAACGACACGCTGGTGGGAGAGGCGGGCAACGATGTTTACGTGTTCAACACGAACAGTTCACTCGGCAGCGACACGCTCGACGAAGCCGGCGGCGGGGTCGATACGCTCGACTTCTCGGCGACATCAACACTGGGGGTCACGGTCAATCTGAGTCTGGCGGCGGCGCAGGTCGTCAATTCGAATCTGACATTGACTCTCGGGGCCGCGACGACGTTTGAGAACATCATCGGCGGCGCGGGAACCGACACGCTGACCGGGAACGCCAGCGCGAATGTATTGACCGGGGGTGGCGGGAATGATGTGCTGGATGGAGCGGCGGGGAACGACACCTACGCGTTCAACGCCGGCGTGTCGCTCGGCAGCGACACCCTGATTGAAGCCGCAGCCGGTGGTACCGACCTGCTCGATTTCTCAACGACAACCACGGCGGGAGTGACGGTTGATCTGTCGCTGACCTCGGCACAGGTCGTGAACAGCAATCTGACGCTGACCCTGTCGGCCGGGAATGTGTTTGAGAATGTCACCGGG
>JAPLOC010000577.1 GCA_026692825.1 Planctomycetota bacterium
TCCAGATGATCTTGCCGCGATATTGGGTGTCCCCCATCTGGCTGGCGATCATCGCGAAGACCCGGCTGGAAGTTCCCGAATCGCCTCCGGCCTCGCGGTCTCCCAAAGACGCGTCCGCTTCATCAATCATCACCACGACCGGACCGAGCGAGCGAAGGACCGTCAACACCTGCTCGAGATTCGACTCGGTCTCACCCACGTATTTGGAGCGAAAGTTCCGCAGTTTCACGCAGGGAATGCCGACCGAGCCGGCGTAGCACTCGGCGAGAAACGTCTTGCCCGTCCCCACCGGTCCGGTGAACAGATAGCCCATCGGGGCGGCGTCGAGCCGACCCTGTTGCAACAGCTCCGCATCCTGTTTCAGGCGATCTTTCGCCGCCTGTTGACCGACAACCAGCTCCAGCGTGTGTTTGGGCTCGACAAATTCCACGAGACCGCCACATTGACGCTCGATCAGCGTTTTCTTCAGTTGCTTGAATCGGTCGCGGTTGACGGGGCCAGAGGTCTTGCCCTGCGACAAGAGCGCCTGGAGGTTTGTAAGGCTCAGTCCATTGGACAGGTCGGCGAGTTGCTCGGGAGTGAATTCCGTGAGCTTCTGTAAACCCTGTGTCCGCTCCATCCACTGGCAGAAGCGAAGTCGTTCCGCCCGGTCCGGTAGCGGGATTTGAATCGCTGCCACATGCGGACTGCTGACCAGTCGCTCATTGACCTCGCTGAGTTTATCAGCGATCAGGCAGAACGCGATGTTGCGGCGTTTGATATACGGATTCTGCGCCCAGTTCAGAAACCGCACCAGATTGGTCCCAGTCCCTCGCGACAGCGCGGGCAGATCCGAAGCGGGAACCAGATACTGAGCGTACGGAAACACAAACGCCAGACTTTTCCGGCGTTTGGGATCCTCTTCGACGAGCAACCGGTCGACAAGTTTGTCGAGCGCCAGCAGCACCGCGTCCGGATCGCGGGGCCACAATCCCATCTCCCCGAACCGGTCCGTCAAAAACTTCTGCATTTCCTGCAAGCGTTTCGCGTCGGACCCCGGAGCCGATCGCAGCCCCTTCGCCGCGTCGTATTGTGTCACCACATCCCAACTGCCAAACACCTGCTCGGCGAGGAATTCAGTGACATTCCCGTATTCCCCCGCATGATCCGACCCCGGACACCAGACCAGGTCATGCACATTGCCGTGCAGGATGAACAGGCAGGTGGTTCCCGGCAGGTACATCTCGGCGAGTTGCCGCGCCCAGGGAGGGTACCACTCGGGGATGGGAGGTGCCGGCTCGGCCGGTACGGGCGAAGTTTGATCCATGGCGTGATCAGTTCGTGACGGTCTTCGACGTGCTGCCGAGCTGTTTTTCCTCGGCGGGGGCCGCAGTCGTTTCCGGCGTGACCATTCCCATCTGCACTTCGAAATCGCGGAGCGCCTGGTCGGCGAGAACTTTTTCCATCGCCTGCTCTTTCTTGATGTCTTGCAGCCCTTCACCCGACATGTCGGCCGCCACCTTCACCTTCGCCCGGTTCGTGTCGATCTTCCCCTGAATCACACTTTCGATCTGCCCGAAATCGGTGGTGACGTCGAAGTTGAAGTCGCGCGACAACTCCGCGATCTCCGCTTCGGCCCGACTCATCTTGAGGTCGGCGTCGTACTTCTGAA
>JAPLOC010000578.1 GCA_026692825.1 Planctomycetota bacterium
CTCGAGCGGCGGGCGTTCATTCCACCAAAAAACCTGTTGCTGGAATCATTCAAATGGCTCGACCGAAGGTTCAACAATATGAATCGGGTGACCGGGGGGGTGGTTCTGGTGAAGGATGGCGAGCCTCTGCCGGGAGATCGACCGATCGCCTGGCGAGAGACGGCGAAAAAGTCCTTGGGGACTTTCCGCTATCTGTTTCGGGTACTGATGGGGCTGGAGCTGCCGCTGGTGTTCGTCCTGTATATGCTCGGCACAGGGGAGACCGCGGGGGGAACGCAAATCGTCGTCGTGACGTTCTACTTGTACGGTCTCTGGCTGCTGGCGGCGTTGATGACGGTCATTCATTCCGCCAGCCTGATTTCCTCAGAACGGACCCGTCAGACACTGGACGTGTTGCTGGCGACTCCCCTTACGGGTGAAGAACTCCTGCTGGAAAAACAGGATGGCGTCCGGCGGCAGTTTCGGGTCTTGCTGATTCCATTCGTGACCATTTTTCTCTTCCAGTCGTGGTGGTTTCAGGGCTATCCGTTCATGCTGTTGTATCTGGGGATGAGCATCGCGTCGGCGACAATCTTCATGCGGTTACTCACATGGGTATCACTGGCGATCGGCTTGAAAGTCAAGTCTCAGATTCGGGCCGTGCTGATCATCTCAGGCGTTGTGACCGTGTGGCTGGCGATTCCGATTGTGATCCGCCGCTCGTGGGGCGCACTGGGCAACTCAAGCTTTCCGATCTGGCTGGATGGAATCCTGTCGATGCACCCGACCGAACTGATTCGTGAATTGGAACGAGGTCTGCGCGTGCTGCGGATTCCGACTCCCGATCGTCCGAACGCGGAGCAACCCCCGCTCTGGGCGATGTTGGGGCTGAGTTTGATGGCGCACCTGGTCGCGACCCTGCTCATTCGCCGGTACAGCCTCACGAATGCCGATAGACTGCTCGGGCGATTGGGACAAGAAGAGTCTGGCGACACGCCAGACCGTGCGAACGTCGCTATGAAAACGCCATTGCCGGAACCACAACCCGCATGAAACCGGTTCGGTCGACGCGAAATTTGCGGTCTTGCAATGGCACACGGACTATTTGAGGTACGTGGTCAGCCATTCTGCGATGCGGGCGAAACTCGCGTCGGAAATCGAATGTCCTTCGTGGTGGTTCAGCAGACCAATACGGGCGGGGGAACCGTACAGTTTGTAGACCGGAAGGGCCGACTCAATGTACGGCCAACTGCGGTCACCATCCGCCGCGCCGGGGCCTGATTCTCCTCCCAGGATGAGAAACGGGCGGGGGGCGATCAGTGCCAGAAGCTGGTGATGATTGAGCGGAAACCGTTCGTCGCGGATCGCTGGCCCCAGGTACCACGGATCGTGCCAGTTGGTTGAAGGGAACCCGATTCCCCCTTCACTGAACACACCGGCCCGAATGCGGTCGTCAAACGCCGCGAGGTACAACGTCTCTTTGGCACCGAGGGAATGGCCCAGCGCGCCAATCCGCCGGGGATCGACCAGTGAGTCCAGCGACTCGAGCGCGTCGACGCCGCGGTGGGCGTCGTACAGCATTTTGTGCATTCCTTTGGTTGTCGGGCGGCGCGCGTGGAACTTGGCGACCGCGTCGCGAATGTCTCGCGCATCGTGCCAGAGGAAACACAACGGGCAGAAAACCACGAATCCCTTTCGGGCGAGTCGCAACCCCAGGTAATGCGCTTCCGGCCCTTTGACACCGGCGATTTCGTGAATGGTGTCATTCGTGGTGGGATGCAGCGCGACCAGTCCCGCCCGACGCCCATGGGAGTCTCGGCCGGGAATGTCATCATCGGGAATCAACAAGTAGCCTTCGACCGCGATCCCCGGCTCCCCCACATAGCGCACGAGCCGTCGGACACACCCTTCGGGATGATCCTCGTGAATCGTTTCCAGTTCGATTTTCGGGCGTTCGGTGGGCATAGGCCCCAGGAATTCCAACCATTCGTCACGCAGCCGCCGCCGCTCGGGGAGCCAGTCGGCAAGCGTTGCGATCCGGGTTCCCTCCCGTGGTTCCAGCACGGAGGTCAGCTTCGGCAGGTCGGCCTTCTGGATCGCCGGGGGAACTTGGAGATCTTTGAGCCACTCCACGTCGTCCCCGACTTCGTTGGATTGGCCGAAGGAACGGATTGGCCCCCCGAGAGCTGCCAGCGCCATCAGCGCGGCGAACTGGCGTCGCCCCAATCGGGAATTCAACCGGGGACCATCGCACGCGATCAAAGTGGAGCGTTTCATGTTTTTCTCCTCGTTGGGTCGAACTCGTGTCACGTGAACTATCGGCAGCATAGAGAAGATACTCCGCTCTGCCGATAGTGGGACGCATGCATGGCCGGACGGGCCTCTGACCCGTCCTTGCACCACACAGACGGCTTGCATTTCGTTTCAGATGCCACCTCTCCGGACCAGGCAGAGACCTGAGTAAAACCCTGTATTTTACAATTCTCTTGAAATTGCCGCCATTTCGGCGAATACTCCCAATCCACACGAGCGACTGCCGCCTCAGGAATCCTGTCCATCCTCTTCATCCCTTTCATCCTGTCAAAAACTATCCCCCAAACGCGGAGTGCCCGGTGATCTGCTCACCCAGGA
>JAPLOC010000579.1 GCA_026692825.1 Planctomycetota bacterium
ATCGCCTTGCGGACGTTTTCCACATCCTGCATGTTCACGAAGGTGAATTTCAGGCCGAAATCGGTGAATGGCGAAACGAACAGCCGGTAGGTACCACCGTAGATGTCATGCCCGGCGATGATGTGATCACCCGGCTTGAAAAGGTGCATGCAGGCGTTGATGGCCGACATTCCCGTACAGGTCGCGCGGCAGTCAATTCCCCCTTCAAGCGAAGCCAGACTCTCTTCGAGAGCGCGCCGGGTGGGATTGCCACTGCGGGTGTAATCGTAGCCTTTGGTCTTTCCGAGCGATTCGAACCGAAAGGTCGACGTGGGGTAAATGGGGGTGATGCAACTGTTGAAGGTGTCGTCTTTGTCGACGCCGACATGGACGCACCGGGTTTCAAATCGCTGCTGCGAGTAATCGTGGGACATTGCGCGAGGGGGGGAAAGAGTTCGGAATTCAGGAGGTCGTTGTATTGTGCCCGGGCCAAAGTATCAGGAGCCACGTGCGCCGTCCACGCTTGGACACCTGTTCGGGTACCGGCGTTCGCGCGGACGTTTTGAAATGCCAATCCACGCCGCGCTGTGGAAGGTCGGGTCGACATCGGACCGACAACGCAAACCCAGAAATTCCGGGGGATAAGTCAACCACCGTACGTCTTGCCTGGCCAGTTGCTCCACCAATTCTGGAACAACTTCAACTGCGCCTCGGCGAAGTGCTGCTGGCTTGTTGAAAGTCGATCGGACTCATTGAAATGCAGTTCGTAGTCCCGATCTCCCAACAGCACGAGCAAGTATTTGTAGTACAGCACCAGGTCGGGGCCTTCGTCGAACCGCGACAGCTCGGCCAGTCCCTCTTCCAGTTCTCGCGCCAATCGGCGAGCTTCAACATCCCCCTGAGCCGCCAGTCGACACAACGCGATCAGATGCAGCACTTCGCGGGGAAGGCAGTTGCCAATTCCCGTGATCGCCCCCACGGCACCGCAGCGGATGAATCCATGGCAGACTTGGGTGTCGACCCCAGCCATCAGCACCACACCGCTGTCGGCGTGCGTGATATGCTCAGCGGCGTAGCTCAGAGAATTGGCTCCGCCGAATTCCTTGAATCCAACGAGATTCGGAAGTAGTAAGGGCTATTGTAAATGACTGCGGGGAGTTTGGGAGCGGCGGCAAGTACGCCGGCAAAATGAGCCCGCTGGGCGGCGGGCGAGGTTCCCCTCGACATCAAACGCGGAATGACCATCAATCCGCTAGCCCCCACCCGCTGCGCATGGGCGGCATGGGCGGCGGCCCGGGAGGGATTTTGAGCTCCCGTCCCGACAACCACCGGGACACCCGCCTCGGTCAACCGCCGAACCCCTTCCTGACGCTGCTCATCCGTCAACAGCGGCCAGTCCCCCATGGAACCACAGTATACGACCGCCTGCATTCCCGCCGACATCAACGCCTGCGCCTTCTTCACCAGAGCGGCAAAGTTCGGTGTGCGATCGGGCTGGCACGGCGTCATCAGGGCCGGTATGCAACCCTGGAAAATGCTCGAATTCACTCTGTTCTCTCTTCGAAGAGGGGCGGTTTGTCACACTGGATTCTTGTCCCGGCGGTCGTCGCGCGGAAGCGAAAGTAGTCTAGCGATTTTGTCCATCCGATGCCTGGTGATTGGTTCAAGAATGCCGACCTTCGCACAAAGTACGGCAATAAATTGTACACTCACCGGTCCGTTTGATAATTGGGTAGAATGCGCCGTGTGAATTCTGACCCCGGCAGCACTCGATGCCGCGTGGGCAATGAATTGGGAATGGCCGAAGAATATGAACGTCCGACCATTGCCATACTGGTCGGGCTGAGACAACGGGATCTCCCTAAGCCACCACAGTCGTACCTTGCGGTTCCGTTGTCTCAACTGTGTACCGCATTGAAGAAGTTATCGCCTGATTTTGCGACGAACCCACAGTGACCACATCCGAAGCACTCGACCAGATTCGTTCCCGCATCCTTTCCCGCTACAGCCTGCTCTTCCTGAAGACCTGGGAAGAGGAGCGTTGGGAGGCGGAACTTGCCGAAGTCTTGCTCGAGGTGGAGCGGGGACTGGTCGTCTGGACTATCACCTTTGGCCCTCAACCCCCTCCCACCGCCGACTCCGATCCGCCGTTTGATCCCTTGACGTTTCTCGACCAGATCGAGACCTATCCTCCCGACCATGTCTTTTTGTTGAAGGACTTTCAGCCCTATCTGAAGGATCCCAGGGTGGTTCGCCGACTGCGCGATCTGGCCCCCCGGATCGCCGACCAGAACAAGACCATTCTCTTTCTGGGAGCGGTTTCCGAGATTCCAATCGATCTCCGAAAAGAGGCGTTTGAAATTGATCTGCCACTGCCTGGCATCGAAGAGGTTCGGACGGAACTGGCCGAGGCGTTGGATCTCCGGAATCAAGGCAGCGACCGTCCGCTCGTCATCTCCGCGGATATTGCCGAGAAACTGGTGAAGGCCGTTTTGGGCCTCACCGCGCGCGAGGCCCGCAAAGCGCTGCAACTGGCGATTCAGGGGCGCGAC
>JAPLOC010000580.1 GCA_026692825.1 Planctomycetota bacterium
AGGGCGGTCGGAGATTCGAGCAGGAATTCATGGAACCGCGCCTCAGCCCAAGCGACGATTTCATACATCCGCATCTTGGCGTCGACGGTCGGACCGGGAGCTCCCGAATTCATCTGCTTGGGAACTTCCAGCCCGGCGCGATTCGCCAGCAACTCAAGCGCCTCACGAAATCCGACCCGATCTCGCAGCATCACGAACGCGAAACAATCTCCTCCCGAATCGCACACCCAGCAACGAAAACTCTGTCGGTCGGTGTAGACATGCATTGAGGGGCTGTGATCATCGTGGAAAGGACACAACCCGACGTAGTCCCTCCCCCCACGCTGTGGACGGAGCGCGACCGACTCGGCGACCAGTGACAGAATATCGGTTCGCCCGCGGACCAACTCCTTAAAATCGTCGTTGAGCAGACGATTCACTCCACACGCCTCCCAGTTCTCGTTACGAATGGAACCGACCGTATTCCCTGGTCCGCGCGACACGACTCCCTTCCGGTTGATCTCGCCGCGCCTCCGCAAACGTATCGGCGTGCCGATCACCCGTCAGTCTGGCGGAAATCAATTGTACCGGTTGTGCCGTCGATTCTATAGGTGGCGATTGCGCGGTCAAGACGGGTTCGAGGCGGTCCGACGCGACCCGTTCAATCGCCCCACGGTCGAACGCCACAGCGCAGACCGGCGCGGGACGTCGCGGAAGGTGTCGAGGGCGAACTTCTCGGCGAAACAATTTTCGGTGCCGGGCGAGCAACGGCGTTTCGCATTCGGCTTCAGTCGATCGTCGGGTTCGGGTATGATTTCTCGAAGTTCACTCACTCCACCTGCCGACCGACAACCAAGGAGATTCCCTGCGTTGTCAGGAGTCGGTCCCACCTAAAATCCACTGCCGAACTGCAGGAACGCAACCATGCTCTTCCCACTTCCCACACGGCGACAATTCCTGCGGCGAACTTCCGCGGGAATCGTGGCAGGGGCGTTGCCGATCGGCCTTTCTTCGAAGTCGGCCCAGTCGGCAAACCTGCCCACCGGCCAGGTTCGCTCGGTGGTGATCGTGCTGCTGTCGGGTGGTCCCAGTCAACTCGACACGTTCGACCCCAAACCCGATGCTCCTGCCGGGATCCGTGGGGAATTCAGTTCGATTGAGACCGCGACTCCCGGGTTGCGGGTCTGTGAGCACCTTCCCCGACTGGCGCATCGGAGCGATCGGGTGGCGGTCGTCCGTTCGTTGTCGCATACGGAACACAACCACCTGTTGGCGACGCACGTCGCGTTGACCGGTCGCCCAACTCCCGTGCCGCGTGGTGCCAGTGACCTCGACCGCGTGCAGTCGCGGACCGATTTTCCCAATTTCGCCGCCGCTCTCGATTATGCGAAGCCGCGAAACGACGGCGTTCCCAGCGGCGTGTCGTTACCCAACTACCTGATCGAGGGACCGTTGACGTGGCCGGGTCAGCATGCGGGGTTTCTTGGCGTGCGGCATGACCCCTGGTCAATCAATCATGATCCCAACGACCCGAATTTCCGGGTCGACAGTTTGTCGCTGCGGGAAGGTGTGCCCGCTGATCGTCTGCGGACCCGTCGTGAATTGCTCGCGTGTCTGGAAACAACAGACGCGCAGCGAAGCAGTGCGGCGGCCGGGTTCGAATCTCAGCAGGAGGCGGCGTTCGCGCTGTTGACGTCGGCCCGAGTGACCGACGCGTTTGACATCCATCGCGAAGAAGCCGAAACGCGGGAACGGTACGGACGTAACAAATTCGGGCAATCGCTGCTGCTGACCCGCCGACTGGTGGAAGCGGGAGTTCCCATCATCCAGGCGGCGATGGGAATCGTTCAGACCTGGGACACCCATGTCGACAACTGGGGACGGTTGAAGAACACCCTGTTGCCGCAACTCGACCGCGGACTCGAAGCGCTGCTGGACGATCTCGAATCGAGCGGCCGGCTGAGTGAAACGCTGGTCGTGGTGATGGGGGAATTTGGCCGGACGCCGCGGATTTCGACCCTTCCCGGTTCCGATGTTCCCGGACGCGACCATTGGGCGCACGTCTATTCCGGGTTGTTCGCGGGCGGGGGCGTCGCGGGTGGTCAGGTCATTGGCCAGTCGGATGCGATCGCGGGTTATCCCGTCTCGCGAGCCTGGTCTCCCGCCGACGTCGGAACCACGATCTTCAGCGCGCTGGGGGTCGACCCCGACATCGAAATCCTCGACCCGCTGGGGCGGCCGAACCGGTTGCAAAACGGCGTGGTGATCTCGCCGCTCTACGGCTCCTGAGGGACTTGTCCGGGAAGATGCGATGGAGTCAGGGACGCGTGGATTAGACTCCGCATGGCGTCAAAACAGACGATTCGCGTCCCCAGACCCCATCCGACGTCGGTGACTCATCAGTCATCGCCAACGGGTCTGCCGCCGCCCGAATTCCGACCGACCCTCCCCCCGCCACATCCCGTTCACTATCATACGGGATTCCCGCCCGTTCCGTCGTTTTTCACACGGTCGGGTGACTCCTTTTCCGTCTCGACCTCCACACGTCTGCCCGGCTATGCCTACCGCTGTTTCCATGGACAAGATCGTGGCGCTGTGCAAGCGCCGGGGCTTCATTTTCCAGTCGTCCGAAATCTACGGCGGGCTCAATGGCTTTTGGGACTACGGTCCCCTGGGTGTCGAACTCAAGCGCAACGTGAAAGAGGCGTGGTGGCGTGACATGATCACCAACCACGACGAATTCTCGACGCCGGCGGGGGCACCCTCCCCATTTTCGATGGTTGGGCTGGACTGCTCGCTGATCATGCACCCGCAGGTCTGGAAGTGTTCAGGACACTACGACCTGTTCCACGACATGATGTCCGATTGCCGGGAAACGAAACGACGGTTTCGCTTTGACCAGATTCGCGGTCGCTGGATTCACGTCGAACGCGATTCGCGGGGCCAGCACAATTACTACATCATGACCGACGCCGACACCCCCGAGGGGGGATTGGAAGACACGGTCGTGCGAGCATGCAAGTTTTTCGACGTCCGCCGCAAGGACGCGGAAGGTGCGTTCACCTGGCAGTCCCCAGGCATGGTGGGGATTTCTCCGCAGGACGATCTGTCGAAGGTGCTGGTTCCCGGCGCGTCGACTCCGGGAACACTCACACCTCCCCGCGAATTCAACCTGATGTTCAAGACCACCATCGGTGCCCTGGGGGGAGCCGAGGATGCGGCGTTCCTGCGACCCGAAACGGCGCAAGGGATGTTCGTGAACTTCAAAGGGCTGAAACAAATCTATCAATCCATATAAGCCATGAGCGAAACCAAACACGATTTTCTATTGGATTTATATGTCACGGAGGCTTTTGATGTGATAACCCGAGAGGGATTACCTGTAACTATAGGAGCCATCGATACTTTAACGGAAAATGGGCATCAGATGATTGGTTGGGTTACAGATAAACAAGGCATCAAAACCAGTTATGCTTGGGACATGAATGGCAAAATGTATGGTTGGAACTTA
>JAPLOC010000581.1:0-411 GCA_026692825.1 Planctomycetota bacterium
CGTTCTTCCTCACAATATCTCGCGGCAGGCAGAGTGGACTCCCTGAGGAGGCGATCGCTACGAAGCGACTGCATGTCCCTTTCGGCTTCCCCCGGGAGACAAGTCGGTGTTGGAACGGAGCCGCGCACGCAGTATGCGGTTATCGACGACCGCTTACTGCGTGCGCGGCTCTGACGCGATGGCGTTGTACTCCCCGTGAGAACGCATTTTGCCCTTTTCCCCACCAAGAACTGAATCGCACAATAACCGTTAATCGCTGGATTGAGTTAACGGTTACCGCAGCGGCGGAATGTCTGGAATTTAAAGATCACTTTCCGGAATTCCCGGGATCGCCTACCCTCGGCGTCGTGGAATCACTCCGCGAGTCCCCTTCCAAATGGATTGTCACATTGAACCTCTCGTCCGCCCCCA
>JAPLOC010000581.1:426-5963 GCA_026692825.1 Planctomycetota bacterium
CCACGACTGAATCGCGAGAGTCGCCGCAAATGGCGATTGAACCGCCGGTTGTATTGTTTGATGGGGTGTGCGGCTTGTGTGATTTCTGGGTGAACTTTCTCATGGCTCGTGATCGCCTCGGGCGATTTCGTTTCGCGACGCTGCAGGGGGCTACCGCCGACGCCTTGTTGCCCGGTGGAGCGCAGGAGCATCCCGAGTCGGTGATGCTGTGGGATGGCACGAGTTTCTACGACAGGTCGGATGCGATCTGGCGAATGCTGGTGGAACTGCCCGGCATTTGGAAAGTGGCAGGGTACATTCTCCGCGCGATCCCGCCGTTCATCCGCAATCCGGGTTACAAGTTCATTGCGCGGCACCGGTATCGGATCTTTGGGAAGAAGGAAACCTGCCGACTTCCCACACCAGCCGAGCGTGCAAGATTCCTTTCTTGAGTCCTCATGAATAACTCCCAAGTCGCCAAGACGGTACTCGCGCTCGTTGGGGCGGCCTATGTCGCGCTCGCCGTGTGGTGCATAGCGCTTCCCCGGGAGACCGCCGATTCGGTCGGTTTTGAGATCCAGCCTGGTTCGGGACAGTCCGAGTATCTGGTGGTCTACGGAGGACTTCAGGTCGGGCTGGGGCTGCTGTTTCTGCAACCGCTGTTCAGGCCGAAGACGCTCGTGCCGATGCTGGAAGCGAGTCTGGTCGTCCACGGTTGTCTGGTTGCGTTCCGCACGTGTGGCTTTCTGGCATTCGCGGGGATTGGTGCCACAACTTACGCCATCGCGGTCGTGGAATGGCTGATTCTGCTGACAACTGGGATCTTGTGGTACCGTGTGCGGAATGCTGCACAATCGACATCGATCGGGTAGACTGACGCCCGAATGACCTTCGATTTCTCCGCCGTGAGGTTTCCGCGATGCGCTCGATTTGTGCTGCCGCCCCCGTTCTGCTGCTCTTGTGTGCTACGACTGTGTCGGCCGCCGACCCGACACTGGTCAAATTTGCGAAAACGCAGTTGAACGACCAGTTCTGGAGCGAAGGGGCGACCTTTGGCGACTTGAACAATGACGGGCACAACGATCTGATCTCCGGCCCGTGGTGGTGGGAGGGGCCGACGTTTGAAAAGAAGCACGAATACTACCCCGCCACAACCACCTTCCAACTCAAGCTTGGTCCGCAGACCTCCGTCACCGTTCCCGGGTTCGAAGGGGGCTTGGGCAAGAACAACACGTATTCGAACAACTTCTTCGCCTACGTGTACGACTTCAATGGCGACAAGTGGAACGACATTCTGATCATCGGATTTCCTGGTCAGGATACGTCGTGGTTTGAGAATCCGAAGGGGGCCGACGGGCACTGGAAACGGCACAAGATCTTCGCTCAGACCGACAACGAGTCTCCTACGTTCGCCGACCTGACCGGCGACGGAAAACCGGAACTGGTCTGCATCACCAAAGGAAAGTACGGCTACGCGTCTCCCGACTGGAAAAATCCCGCGGAACCGTGGGCTTTCCATCCGATTTCGCCGAACAATGGCTATGGCAATTTCACCCACGGAATGGGGTTGGGTGACGTGAACGGTGACGGGCGGACGGATCTTCTCGAGAAAGATGGCTGGTGGGAACAGCCCGCAAGTCTGGAGGGGGATCCCGAATGGCAGCACCACAAACACCCGTTCGGTTCGGGGGGCGCTCAAATGTATGTGTACGACGTCAATGGCGACGGACTGAACGATGTGATCACCAGCCTCGCCGCCCATGCCTTCGGACTCGCCTGGTTCGAGCAAGTGCGTGAAGGAAATGAATCGAAATTTGTGCGACACCTCATCATCAACGAAAAGCCGTCGGACAACGCGTATGGCGTGAAGTTCTCGGAACTGCATGCCATTGATCTGGTCGACGTCGACGGCGATGGGTTAAAGGATATTGTGACCGGCAAGCGGTTCTGGTCGCATGGCCGGACCGGTGATCCCGACCGCAACGACGCCGCCGTTCTGTACTGGTTTCAGCTCGTCCGTGGTGCCGACAAGTCGGTAGACTTTGTTCCCTGGCTGATCGATGGAGATTCGGGAGTCGGAACGCAAGTGGTCGCGGGCGATGTCAATAAAGACGGACTGCCGGATGTGGTCGTCGGAAATAAAAAGGGGACGTTCGTGCTGACTCAGAGTCGCGCCAAAGTGAGTGCGGAAGAATTCGAAAAGGCCCGCCCGAAAAAGGTCGCCAAGCCGTAGGCGACGCGAAATTCAGGAATCGCGAAGCACCAGATCCGCTCGTTCCCGGCAACCGTCCGCCAGGATCGCGACCGAGTTGACACGATCGTTGTCCAACGCCCGATGTCGCGCCTCGGCGGGAGTGCTGGAGATTCCGGTCGCCACGTGCCGCAAGGTCAGCCGGTCTGTCGCCACGTCCAGATCGCAGTCGACGAAGATTCGCAGATCGAACAGCGGTTCCACATTCCAGTCCCGCATCAGGACGTAAATCCCCTCGACAATGACCAGCGGGACCGTCGGCTCCACGCGAATCTGGTCGGCGCGGGGGTCTTTCTCGGCGTGGTCGAAAGTGGGAAACAGGCCGGAGCGGGTTTGCTTCAGACGCTCCATGTCCGATCGAAAGCCGGCGGCGTCGAATGTAAACGGCGCGCCGCGACGTCGCATTCCTTCCGCGTCGAGTCGTGACCTGGGAAGGTGGTAACCATCCATGGGAACCACGACCGCTGTCGGCAGACGGCGCTTGAGGACGTCGCACAAAGACGTCTTTCCCGAGCCGGGGATCCCCGCGATTCCAACCAGGTACGCATTGGGACGATTCCGCAATTCTTCAATGACAATGTCGGCGCGAATTGACGCGGCCGCCATTGCTGCCGAATCGACGTGGGTGGCGGAATCAGCCACGGTGTTGGCCTCCCAGCCAATGACCGTGGCGGACTTTATCGACGAGTACCGCTCCCAGGATCACGCACCCCAATACGACTTTCTGTGTGTAGCTTTCGATGTTGGTCAGGTTCATACCGTTCTGAATCACCGCGATGGTGAATGCACCGATCAGCGTTCCGAACATCTTCCCTTGGCCGCCACTGAGGCTGGTCCCTCCGACAACCACCGCTGCGATGACGTACAGCTCGTACATGTTGCCGTAGGTCGCTGAGCCGCTCTTCAGTTGCGACGCCATGATCACGCCACCCAGCCCCGCCAGCAGCGAGTTCGCCACGTAGGCGAACATCAACACGCGCCAGACCGGAACTCCCGAGAGCCGGGCCGCCTCCCGGTTTCCCCCGACGGCGTAGAGGTAGCGACCCAGCCGCATTCGGGACATCAGCACATGGGCAACGCAGTAGAGGACGACCATCAGCCAGACGGCGTTGGGAATATTCCATAGCCCCTCACCCCGCCCCAGCCAGACAAACGAGTCGGGAAGCTGATAGATCGATTGTCCCGCCGCCAGCAAATACGCCAGGCCGCTGGCGACCAGCATTGTCGCCAGCGTGACGATGAACGGGGGGATTCCAAAAAGTGTGATGATTCCGCTGGAAAACGCGCCGATCAGACCGCAAACCCCGATGGCGGCGAGACATGCCAGTGTCATTCCAACGGTGGTCGCCTGCTCGGCACCAGCGTAATCTCGAATCAGCCGGGCGGCGAGGACGGCCGACAGGGCGATCAGGCTTCCCACCGAAAGATCGATCCCGCCAGCGATGATCACCATCGTCATTCCGACTGCCAGGATCGCGATCACAGCGATCTGGTTCGCGATGTTCACGAGATTTTCGGACTTCAGGAAGTTGGGCCACTTCTCGGTGGTCGGCTGCACCAGTCGCGGATCCCCCAGCGAAGGAAAGTCGGCCTTCAGATCGGTGAAGACCCGCCAGGCGGCCGTTGTCCGGGTGCAGGCGATCGCGTCGAGGGACTCGTTGGTTGTTGCGAGTCTTTGCAGCGCCGCACGGGCATCCTTAGGTTCACCAATCGCCACGCCGACGACGGTGACCCCTCCGGCCGCCAGTGCGGACTCCAGCTTCGCAGCGAACAGTGTCTCGCTCGCTTCATCCCGGGCGACAATCAACACCCGTCGAGTCGTGCCGCCCGACGCTTCGATCGATTTCGCAACCTGTCGCGCGGCGGCTTCTCCCGTGGGAGACTGTTCACTGAGTGTCGCGACGCTGAAGAAGGCGCACAGCAGCGCCAGCACCAGAATCATGCCGTAGTCGGCCAGGAATCGAGAGAACAGTCGAGTCATTGGAAGCACTCAAACACCAGCAACCAACACAAACGTCACTTCAATTCCGGGTCAGCCTCCGCATCCGCCTTGCGATACAGCCGGGTTGGAATGAGCGTTTGCGGCGGCAACGTCTCCCCCTTCGAGTGCTTGACGATCGCAGCCACGATCTCGACCCCCATACGGTCCGGAAACTGAATCGGGTCGGCGTAGATCTTCCCCTCTTTGATCGCCTGCTTTCCCTCGGGTTGGCCATCGAACCCGATGATCAACACCTGGTCGGCCTTTCCCGCCTTTTCGAGTGCGGCCCGCGCTCCCAGGGCGGCGGGATCGTTGATCGCGAAAATTCCCCGCAGATCCGGATGGGACTGTAGCGAATCTTCGGCCGCCTTGAGTCCCATGTCTTTGGCTCCGCCACTCTCCAGTTCGGCGACGAGCTCGATTTTCGCGGAGGCAGTCTGGTTGTGTTCGTCGATGACTTCGCGGAATCCCTTCACACGGAGCTGGCACGATTCGGCTTGTTTGAAGTGCAGAATGGCGACCTTGCCCCCCGCTTCGCCGAGCGCCTCGATCATCGCCTGCCCCGCCTCTTTACCCCCGCCCAAATTGTCGGTTGCAATTTGCGTGGCGATCTTCACATTCGGCTCGTTGCACGGGATGTCGACGGTGAAGACTGGAATTCCCGCCGCGTTGGCCTCCTGAATGACCGGAATGATCGATTTCGAATCGCAAGGACTGAGGACGATCGCGCTCACCTTTTTGACGATGAAATCCTTGATCTGATTGCTTTGCTTGGCGACGTCTTTATCGGCGCTGACGACGATTGTCTCGTATCCCCGCAGCTTTCCCTCGGCGGTGATGTTGTCACCGATCACCTTGAAAAAGGGATTGTCGAGCGTGAGCAGTGAGACCCCGATCGTCTGCGTCGCCGCTGGCGAAACGGTGCCGCCGCCGGTCGCACTCGACGGCGACTTCTTGGGGTCTTCCGGACTGCCACAACCAACCGCGAATACCGCGGTGCAGGCCAGCAATGTCCTCAGCAGGTTTTTCATCGTAGTTCCGACGGGATTTTAGAAGTGTGTTGGTCTAAGGGGTGTTTGGTAAATTGGCGACGACGTTGGGAGACGTCGCTCCGATTATGGTTCCCACGAAACTGAACCACACCCGGCTGTGGTAAGCATGCGACTGAATCGCCCCAATCGACAGACCCCGGTGGGGCAGGGGGGGGTTACAGCTTGCCTGACCGAAGGAATTCGTGTTGAATGGCGGCCTCGACTTTTTTGCCGGTTGTCGAAATGAACGTGACCCGTCCGGGAGCGAATTCCACAGTCTTCACCATTTCAAAGC
>JAPLOC010000582.1 GCA_026692825.1 Planctomycetota bacterium
AGGCGAAGGGGTCGATGTCGAGGTGATCGAACGGCACCATCGTTTCAAAGAAGACGCCCCCAGTGGAACCGCGCTCAAGTTCGGGCAGATTGTCGCCGAGGAAATGCACCAGACCGATCACGTGCATGGTCGGCACGGGCGACCCGGTGTCCGCCCGCGAAATGAGATTGGTTACCACGCCTTGCGGGTGGGGGACAACGTGGGCGAACACACGATTGTGTTTGGCTTGATGGGGGAAACGCTGGAGGTGACCGTGAAAGGGCACACCCGCGACAGTTACGCCTACGGTGCCCTGTCGGCCGCCAAGTTTCTGGCCACGAAGAAGGCGGGGCTGTATTCGATGGCGGACGTGATGGGATTTTGATGTCCGATCTCCAGACGCTGCATCGCGGCCATTCCCGCAACTTCGAGAACTTCAAGTTCATTTACCCGGTTCTGTCTCGCCGGAGTCGCGGGATTTCGATCGGGGTCAATTTGAACCCCGACAAGGTCTGCAATTTCGACTGCGTTTACTGTCAGGTCGATCGTCGCAGCCAGGCCGAGTCAAAGTTCGTGGAGACCGAACGACTGCTGGCGGAACTCAATTCGATGCTGGAATATGCCGCCAGCGGAGAGATTTTTCGCGAAGGCAAGTTCGCGTCGACTCCCGCCGACCGCAGGCGAATCAACGACATCGCTTTCGCCGGGGACGGTGAGCCGACGACGTACCGCAACTTCGACGAAATCGTGGCGGCGGCGGCGGCTTTGAAGCAAAAGCACGGTCTCAACGACGTGAAGCTGGTGCTGATCACCAACGCCAGCATGCTGCATCGGCCGGCGGTCGCGCGGGCCCTGGAGATTCTGGACGCCAACCAGGGAGAGATCTGGGCCAAGCTGGAAGCGGGAACACCCGAATATTTTCAGCGGGTCGATCGGACGCCGATCCCGTTTCGACAGATTCTCGTCAACATCACATCCGCCGCCCGCGTACGGCCAATCGTGATTCAGGCGCTGTTCATGCGATTGCACGGTGATCCCCCCTCCGTGGAAGAACTCACCGCGTGGCGCGAGCGATTGCGCGAAATTCTCGCCGCAGGCGGACAGATTCGCTTGGTCCAGGTCTACACGGTGGCGCGACGGCCCGCGGAGGATTTTGTCGGGGCGCTGACCGATGCCGAGCTGGAGGAAATCGCGACGTCGGTGCGAGATCTTGGGATGGCGGCTGAGGTGTTTGGGGCGGCGTGATGCCGTTACAGTCAATCGGTGGAAACAATGGCCGACCTCAAGAACCCGCGATTGATCTACCTGAAGGGGTGGCTGTTTCTGCTGGCGGGGATCGTGGCCGCTGGGTTGGTCTGGTGCGAAAGTCCGAACCTCAAGGTCGCGCTGTTGCTCGCGATCTGCGTGTGGTGTTTCTGCCGGTTCTATTACTTCGCGTTCTACGTGATTGAACACTACGTTGATCCGGGCTTCAAATTCGCCGGTTTGTGGGATTTTGTGAAATACCTGCTGCGAAAACGCCGTTAAACCTCGCACGACCGAAAGCGAGACAATTTCTCGGATTCATGAAATGTTTCAACGCGGATCGTGCGGAGTATAAACCAGCGTCGCGACCGCCACTCTAAGGGCGTTGTTGGTTAAAGCGATTCGGTGGCGTGTTTTCCATAGAAGTTTGTGGTGCCGCTTCACGGTAACCACCATCGAAGCGACGCCCCGGAGTATCTCCGCTACAAAACCGACGGTGCCCAGGTTTGGCAGTCCTCACCGACCACCGCTTCCTGGCGGGCGCGGCTCCGGTTCCATGTCGATTTCTTCGCCGCGACGGGTCTCGATCCTTGGGCTACTGACTATGGCGCTGCATCGCACGGCGGGCCTGTTCGACACTCTCGGCGGCCGCCTCGACTGTCGTTCCCAGCGCCGTCAAATGGCCCATTTTTCTTCCCGGACGCGCCTCCGCCTTGCCGTACAGATGCAACTTGACGCACGGATCCGAACAGGCGGCGGCCCAGTCGGGTTCTCCCCCAGACCAGACATCCCCCAGCAGATTCGCCATCGCCGTCGGTCGCAGCAATTCGGTGTCCCCCAACGGCAATCCACAAATCGCCCGCACCTGCTGCTCGAACTGACACGTCACGCATGCGTCGATGGTCAAGTGGCCGGAATTGTGAGGTCGCGGAGCCAGTTCGTTGATCAACAGTCCACCGCCGTCGGTGACGAAAAACTCGACGCACAACACTCCGACGACATCGAGTTTTTCGAGAACCCGGCGGGCCATTTCCTCACCCGCCCGTTGAGTGGCGACGGGAATTCGTGCCGGGCAGACGGAGATGTCGAGAATGTGGTGACTGTGGCTGTTTTCGATCATTGGAAACGCCACACAACGACCATCGAGACCGCGTGCCGCCACGACCGACGCTTCCAGCCGAAAATCGACAAAGGCCTCGAGAACCGCTTCCGGGGCGGCGAGTTTTTTCCAGGCGGCGCGAGCCTCTTCGCGACTATCGATTCGGATCTGCCCTTTGCCGTCGTATCCCCATCCGGCGGTTTTTAAGATCGCAGGGCACCCAAACGCAACAAGACCCTCCATCAACTCAGTCAACGAGGTGACACGCGTGAATGGGGTGATAGGAAACCTTGCCCCCGCCAAAAACGTTTTTTCCCGCAAGCGATGCTGCGTCGTGTGCAGAACTTCGCCGCTCGGACGGACGGGCGCATGCGCCCCGGCTGCCGCCGCCGTCGCGGCGGGCACGTTTTCAAATTCAAACGTCACCACCGACACCTGGCTGGCGAACTCGCGGACCGCATCCAGGTCGTCGTACGACGCGGTCACTTCGCGGTCCGCCACCTGCCCGGTCGGGGTGTCGCTGTCGGGCGAGAAGGTATGGACGCGGTACCCCATCCGCCGGGCGGCGATTGCGAACATCCGGCCGAGTTGACCACTTCCCAGGACGCCAATGGTCGCGCCGGGCAGAATGGGAGCGCTATCGTTCTTCATGGCAGCTTCGCCTCCAGCACGCTCTGCGTCTGCTCTTCGTGGAATTGTCGCAGTTTCTCCCGCAATTCCGGTCGTGTGGTCGCCAGCATCCTTACCGCCAGCAACGCCGCGTTGGTCGCACCCGCCTTGCCAATCGCCATCGTCCCCACGGGAACCCCCCCCGGCATCTGGACAATCGACAACAGCGAGTCGAGTCCCTGCAAGGCGTGACTTTGAACCGGGACCCCCAGCACTGGAAGCAGCGTGAACGACGCGGTCATTCCCGGAAGATGGGCGGCCCCGCCGGCACCAGCGATCAGAATCTGCAACCCCCGTGTTTCCGCAGACAGGGCATAGTCCCGCATCCAATCGGGGGTGCGGTGCGCCGAGACCACCCGGCACTCGTGCGCCACATCAAATCGCTTGAGCGTGTCGGACGCGTGCCGCATCGTCTCCCAATCTGAGGTGCTGCCCATGATCACCCCAACCAACGGGGCGGGCTCATTGGGATTCGAGGAATCTGCAGTCATTCTTCGGGATCGACAGGGTTTCAAACACGGGACACGGGGCGGGTCGGGCCACCATACCGAAACACCGGTGGGAACGCAAAACCGGCGATGAGGGCAATTGTCACGGATCGACCGACGCCGATACAATCGGCCTGCTTGGTTTTGCCACACTTCTCCGCGCGGAGCGCGCCATGCTCGACGTTGGTTCGTTTCAGTCGACCCGTTGCCGGCCGATGTCCCGGCGCGCCTTTGTCCAGGCGGGGTTGACCGCTCCCATCCTGGCCGCTGTCGCAGGGCACGGCCCCGCCGTCGCGCAATCCACTTCGGCTCCCGCGAAGTCGATTCTCGTGTTCTGGCTGGGGGGCGGTCCCAGCCACCTGGACTTGTTCGACCCAAAACCCAAAGCTCCTGCCGAATTTCGCGGTCCCTTTTCAACCATCTCCACCCGCACTCCCGGCGTCCAGTTCACCGAACTGCTCCCGCGCCTGGCTGCTCGTAGCGATCGCTTTTCACTCGTCCGAACCAACGTCAATTTCGACGGCGATCATCTGATCGCCGAGTCGATCGGCCTGACCGGGGCACCCCCCGCTTCGGCCGGGTATCAGCCCAATTTCGGCTCGATCATCGTCAAGCATTGCGGCTCACAGACAATGCCGTCATTTGTCTCGCTGGCACGGGGACCGATTGGCGATGGTCGGGGCCCCATGCTGGGCTACGGGGGAGGAGTGTGGGGACAGGCGTACGATCCGTTCATGCTCAGTTGTTCTGACCGTGGGGACGTGGAGATTCCCAGTCTGAAACTGTTCGATGGACTCAGTCCGACCCGTCTCAGCGATCGTCGGCTGGTTCTCGCCGGACTCGACACAGCCCGCCGGGAACTCGATTCAACCCGTTTCGATCAATGGGACAAACTCAATGAACAGGCACACGCGCTCCTGACGTCGGGCGATGCCCGATCGGCATTCGACCTTTCTCGGGAACCGGACGCGGTTCGCCGGGCGTACGGGAAGACGTCGGTGGGACAAAGCTGTCTGTTGGGCCGCCGACTGGTTGAGTCGGGCGTCCCCTACGTGCAGGTCAACTGGAGCCAGTTCGTCGAAGTGCTGTATCCGTTTTCCGACTACGGTTGGGACACCCACGCCGACAACTTCGGACTTCTCGCCGACTGGCATGGTCCGCTGCTCGACCAGGTCTTGTCGACACTACTGGATGACCTGGAAACCCGGGGACTTCTCAAGACGACACTGGTGGTCTGCCTGGGGGAATTTGGTCGTACACCGCGAATCAACTCGATTGGTTCGCGCGATCACTGGCACCAATGCTACTTCTCGCTTTGGGCGGGGGCGGGGATCCAGCCGGGCCGCGTGATTGGCGAAAGTGACCCGCGCGGCGAATACCCCGTCACCAACCCGGTCACTCCCGCCATGGTGGGAACAACCCTGCTCGAACAGTTCGGTATCACCACTGAGACGCGCGCGTCGTTGGGAGTGTTGCGCGATGGCCGCGTCATTGGCGAACTGGTGTAACATCCAATGCGAAACTTTTCGATGACGCGGCACTTGAGGTTGTTGTTCGGGTTGTGTGCGCTCTCGCTATCGCCACTCTCGGTCGACGCCGTCGAACCGGTGCGATTGACGCGCGACGGCACACTGAAATTCTCCCCCGTGTTCGTTGACGAGGGACGCGCTGTGGTGTTCGCCACCCACGAGAACCCCAATCTTGTGGCCCTGCGGCGATGGAAACTAGCGGACGGATCGAGCGAGCGGCTGCATCCCA
>JAPLOC010000583.1 GCA_026692825.1 Planctomycetota bacterium
TGCGAATCACGTGGGTGCCGAGAGAGTGCGAAAGTTGTTCGCCACTTATGGACGACAAGTAATTGAAGATATCATTGGAGAGATTTTAGACCGCTCGGAAGCCCGAACACGTGAATTGCTGGCAGGCCTGCCCCAGGGCACTTATAGCTTTGAGGATCAACTTGACGACTACGGACCCGGAACCCCCCCGGTACGCGTCGCGGTGGACGTGACGATTGATGAAAACGGCGCTTTAGTCGACTTTTCGCGCAGCAACGACCAGGTTCCGGCTGGCTTGAATTGCTATATCAATTATACGCGCGCCTATTCCAGTTTTGCGATTCGCATTTTTGCGAAGATCGATGTCCCGAATAATGCCGGCGTTGAACGCGTCATTCGGACGATCGCGCGTGAAGGCAGCTTCTTCAACGCGAAATTCCCGGCTCCGAGCGGCGGTCGCGCGGCCGTTCAAATTAGAATTTTCGATGCCATCAATGGCGCAATGTCAAAATGCGTTCCCGAGCGGGCCATGGGCGCGTTCACCCATTGGGGCAATCCAAAAATCGGCGGGATCGACGATAAAGGCAATCGCTGGATTATGTATGATTTGATATTCGGCGGATATGGGGGCCGCTCAAACAATGACGGCGTTGAGGGACTGGCGCCAGTCATGAATTGCGCGAACGTGCCGGTCGAAGTCCACGAAAATAACAATCCCGTGCGCATTCATCGTTTGGAGTTCATTACAGACTCCTGCGGCGCCGGCCAATTTCGTGGGGGCTGCGGCGTGAGGAAAGACATTGAGCTTCTGTGCGACGAAGCATCCGTCGTCCTGCTGGGCGATCGTCATGATTCGGCTCCCTACGGCCTGTTTAGTGGTCTGTCTGGAGCCCGTGCCCGCACCGTGCTGGTCCGCAATGGCGAGGACATCGACCTTGGGTCCAAGGAGATTCGCAAGCTCCAACGCGGCGACGTGCTTAGCGTTCGCCTGGCGGGCGCGGGCGGCTATGGCGATCCAAAGAAGCGCGCGCAGGATGCCGTAATCAAAGACGTCACTGACGGCTATATCAGTGACCAGAAGGCCCGCGAACTCTATGGGCCAAAGGTGTAGTTTTCGCGAACTCCCAAGACTCCATAAGCTCTGTTAGCGCTTCAGCGGTGTTTGCCGACGGTTGAGGCGTCTTTGCTCGAATGGCGCGCTGTGCAGTGCCCCGGTCAGGCCCCTTGCCGAGGCCGCAATTTCACATTTTCTCAAATGGACCATTCAGGTCCAGGAGGTTGTCTCGAGTTCAAGCCTCGGAACAGCGGCGATAAGCGCCTTGGTATAGGCATGTTGTGGATTGCCCACAACTTGAGCCACGGATCCCTGCTCCACCACCGATCCTTGCGAAACGACGACAACCCGGTCACACAAATACTCGACCACGCCAATGTCGTGGGTAATGAAAAGCAATGAAAGGCCGAAGCGCTCCTTGATGTCGAGGAACAGGTTCAACACCTGCATTTGCACAGAAACGTCCAGCGCCGAGACGGCCTCATCGGCAACGAGGACACGCGGCCGCATGACGAGAGCGCGAGCCAA
>JAPLOC010000584.1 GCA_026692825.1 Planctomycetota bacterium
GAACGATGCGCCGCGCCCGCCCGACACTCTCCGGCAGATCGAGTTCAAGCACCCGCGAGACGCACTCCGTCCACCCTTTTCCAACGATGACAAGCGGTAGCCAACATGCGCCATCGTCGTGGTTTATGTAGTCGGGATCAATTTGTAACTGTCGGCGATGGAAGTCCTCGCAGTCAGACAACAAGTTCTGCAGTAGTCGCTCGGCGGCGTCCATGTGCAACTCGGCCAACTCTCCGAGAGCGCTATGCAGGAACTGCGCTGACCGATCGCCTTTTCGCGACCGCCGAGGCAAGAGGGAGTCAAGGTTCGCCGCATAGCGGTTGAAGTCAGCGCTCAGTCCGGGATTCGGGATCATCGGGCACATGCTCTCCAGATACTAAAGCAGGCTCTTGATCTCATGCGTCTTGTCTTCCAGCGTGTCAAGTGCGGTCTTGAGAGAGTGCAAGACGTCGCGGGTTTGGTCATCAATTGGTGCTAACTCCTCATCCAGTAACCGCTGAATGTCAGCAATAACCTTCTTGAGTGGATCGCCCAGATCCGCAGTAATTCGCTGAACCAGTTTGGCATGCGCGTTATATGACAGCGTCTTGTTTCTTGCGTCATTACGGGTCTTCGCTATTGCCTGCTTTGCACGACTGATGATGATTCCTGCAATACCTACAAAGACGAAGCCTAGAATCACGAGCATGATTCTGGTGGCATAGCGATTGACAATCGGAATCCAACTCAAGATCCACCACAGAGTCGGAAGGATGACCGCTGCCGCCACAGCGGGGATGGCATATCGCTTGAGCACATCCAAAAACGCATCCTTCAGCGCCGTCAACACATTCGTCACCATCTCTGCGCCTGCCGAGGGCAACTCGATGATCTTGGTTCCAGATGTGTCGTCGGTATCCGCACGGCCCCGGCTGAAATCTTCCAACAGTCGCTTGTAGTCCCGGTCGAGTCTCCCTATCGCCTCGCGTTTCAGACCTGTTTTTTTAATTACAGGATCCAGCCGGCTACTTTTGAATCGCTCAAGTTTTGTGAGCAGTTGCTTGAATGCGCGATCCCGGGCCTCCTTGTATTCAACAAGTGCAGCGTCCTTGGCTTGATCCCGTTCAGCGATGAATGAGTCGTGCGAGGTCAGGGCAGAAATTTTTTGGTTGAAGTGGCGGTCGACTAGATTGGCCAGTTTGTCGATTTGGGTATCCACTTCCCGCTGCACGTCGTCCTGCATTTCAGCGTGAATGTCTGAATGCGTTCCCTCAGGCAGATATTCGTCGATACGCAGCCGAACATTGTTCGCGTACTGGATTGTCGAACCACAGAGCTGCTCAGCTAATTGCCGCACCTTGGCCCGCCGCTGTGTGTCCAGTTCCGATTCCTCTGTCTTCTTCACGATCACGCCACCACCCGGCCGCACGCGACTGGCCAGGCTTCTACGGACGTTGTCCACGTTCCACTGTTCCGTGTAGTGGGTGGCTTTATCAGCCGGGACTTCGACCGCTTCCGTACATTTCTTTGCCGAGACGAACACGGTGTCATCGAGGTAATCCGATAACGGCGCAAAAAACTGCTCGAGCTTCCGTTTTGCCTCGGCACGCGCCTTGTTTTCATCAGTGATCCCCTTGTAGTCGGGGCACGTCTGCCACAGATCCCAGAAAGTAATCACGGGCACGCACGGTTTGAGTGACTGCCTCAGGAACGGGTTTACCGTGAGGGCTGTTATTTCGTTGATTTCCGTCGCCTTTATGCATACGACGGTGATCTCGAATGCGCGGATCCATTGCATCAAGGCATTCGCATCCGACCAGTACGGGCCTCCCAAGCCGGGCGTATCGAGAAGTTCGATCCGCTTCGCGGCGAAGTCGTCAAAGAGTGCATCATCCAAGCTCTCGACATTGAGCCTGATGATGAAATGTGAGAGCGCACCGATGTTCTTACCCCTCCCAGACACTCGGGCACGGTACTCATCTTGTCTGAGCAGCTTTTCGTGCCCCCCTTGGTCGACTTCGTAGAATTCGTGCGCGCCCACCGTATTGCTGAAGCGAATAAGACTGCATTTGCCCGTAACAACCCCCTCGCCGGTTGGCAGCATCTCGCCAGTTTTGGGCGGAAAAAGCAGCGCATTCAGGAGGCTCGACTTGCCATGTGAGTAATGGCCAACGATTCCGATGTGGATAGGTTTCTCGACCTCACTGCGGCAGTCTTCCATGAGCCGGTTGATACTGTACTGAAACCCGTTGCATTCCCGGATCAATGTATCATGCGGCTTGAGATCCATTCCTTTGATGAGGCGGAACGCTTTCTCTGGACTGAGGTCCGGGAGCACATCCGAGAGTTCTTGCAGCCTAAGCAACAGTTTTGGGTATTCGATTTGCTGTTTCATGACA
>JAPLOC010000585.1 GCA_026692825.1 Planctomycetota bacterium
ATCCATGGATCGTTGGGGTCGAGCATAAAAACCTCATGCGTATGCTACTCTGACCTTCCCTGCATTGCGACGGGACGCTGGGAGCCGGCGTGAATCGTCAGGGACATCAGGATCAGCCATCCCGGTGTTCTGCGATGACGAACGCTTCGATCATCGTGCCAGTGGAGATAGACTTTTGATACCCATGGAGGGCGTGGCGACTGATCCCCGCAAACGGCGACCAAGAGATGCCGGCTTGGGAATTCGACTCCGCTTGGCGAGGTCATCAACGGCAGATCCATCGCCAACGCACGCGCGTCAGCCACGGCGATGCCAAGTGTTGACCTGTTGCTATGACATGGATGGCGAGGCGGATGCCGAAGCCTGACGTTGGGCATGGCAGCCCCGTGCGTTTACTGAGGCGTACGCCAAGCGAACGCGCGGGGCTGGTCTATTGGATGGCAAAACACTAAATTAGAAAATAGAGTCATTCATGGGGGCAGGTCAGCGAATGCATCGGTCGCCGCTTCTACGACTGGCAACTTAACCAATCGGCCAAAGAATCGTGGCGCGAATGCCACCTTCACACCCGCAACCTACTCGGCGCAAAGGGCTATCAGGCTTTAATCGACGAGATCGAAGGAAAAGTTCCACCCCCAACGCCCGCGCCGACGCCGGCAACTGGCGCAAAAAAAAAACGACGTAAGCGGACAAGGAAAGCTATTTGAGACGGAACACTTTCCGGTGTTCGACCCCAAGGAGTAACATTGTGGATCAACCCTACTTTAAGAAAGGTGACAGCGTTACGCTTCGTTCAACCCTCGAAATGGGGCGGATTGAAAGCGAACCTCAACTTGAAGGAGGAGAGTATTGGTATCGCGTTCGCTTCATAAAACGTTTTGATAACGTCGTAGAAGATGATTTGGAGGCACTTGGAAACGTCGAGGACACCCTGCAGTCACTCGTTGCCGAAGGCAGGTGGGGCCGTCTTCAGGCTGTTCGCTGTGCACTCGGTATCGAGCGAATCCAGAACACGAATCGGAGTACGATCTACGCCTTTCAGTCGCAACGAATCCTGTTCGAGCCTTACCAGTACAAGCCCCTTCTCAAGGTGCTAGATTCGCCCGACCGCCGTGTCCTGATTGCCGACGAGGTTGGTCTGGGAAAGACGATCGAGGCTGGCTTAGTGCTTACGGAACTGAACGCCCGCCGTCCGACTCCGCTGGAGCGAGTCCTCGTCGTTTGCCCTTCTCGTTTGCGCGAAAAGTGGCGCAACGAAATGAACGGCAAGTTCGACCAGGATTTTGAAATCCTTGATAAGCGTTCGTTCCTCCAGGCAGCGTCGCGTGCCCAAGATAATCCCGCTAAGTTCCGCCTGCGCGGAATTATTTCGATGCAGTCGATGCGGGGCGACGAGGTTCGTGAGTCTTTAACGTCCGAACTCGGGCATGTCGACATGGTCATTATCGACGAAGCGCATCATGCCCGAAATCGAGAGACGGCCACATCCGAAGTCCTGCGAGAACTATGCGAAGTCGGCGATTGTGTGCTGTTGCTCACGGCAACGCCGTTGAACTTGAAGAACGAGGATCTCTTCACGCTCGTAAATGCCCTTCGCCCCGCAGAATTTCGCGACGCCTACGTCTTCGACAGTCAGTTGGAACGCCATTCGCCGGTTCACGTGGCCGGCGCAATTGCCCGCAGGCAACAGCCCCAAAGTCTCGGGGAAATTGCTGAATTGTTGCGGCAGGTGTTTTGTCGTTCTCAGGATACGAGCCAACACGATCCAAAGGCATTGCAGGTGATTGAGGACATTCAGCACTCGCCTCCTGAAAATCGTCGTGATTGGGTTGAACTTGAACGCCAGATCCAGGAACTGCATCCCTTGGGCTCGGTCGTCACCCGCACGCGAAAGCGCGATGTCGTCGAGAACGCGCCAATGCGGCGAGCTCGGACCTGCTATTGCGATTGGACATCAGACGAGGACGAAGCGTACCAGCGGCTCTTGGAAGGTAGCGGATCGCTGGGATGGTTTCGCAGTGGAATGTCGTTTGGGCAGATCCAGAGAGCCCGGCAGGCGGCCAGTTGCCTGCCGGCAGCCTATGAGGCACAGATCACGGCAGCATCCGACGACGACGCTGCTGAGCTGACTGACATTCTTCCAAGCGATGTTTCTCCCTTCACAGACCGCCCCCCCCCAAGCAAACCATCGAAGGGTTGGTCTGGAACTGATTCGAAGCTTGCGACGCTCAAACGGATTCTGGAGGACGCCTGGCAAGAGGAGCCGACAGCTAAAGTCCTGATATTCACATTCTTTCGTGGAACTGCTCGGTACCTTGAGAAAAGCCTGACGGACTGCAACTGGAAAACGCTAAGAATCGATGGAGACGTACATTCGGATCCGCGCCGGCCCGAGGTCGATGAGCGAGGCAAACGCATCCGACAGTTTGAGACGGACCCGAACGTCAAAGTGCTCGTTTCCACTGAGGTCGGTAGCGAGGGCCTCGACTTTCAGTTCTGCCACCACCTGGTCAACTATGACCTGCCCTGGAATCCAATGGTGGTCGAGCAACGCATTGGCCGCATCGATCGGTTCGGCCAAGAATCCGACGTTGTGCATATCCATAACCTGGTGGTGCGGGGCACGGTGGAGGACACAATCCTAGATCGTTTGTACACTCGCATCGGCATTTTTGAGCGCAGTATTGGCAATTTGGAGGCGATTCTGGGGGAGACAATCAGCGAGCTTCAACGCGACTTCGTTAGTGGCAAGCTTACCCCAGAGGAAGCCGAGCAGCGCGTTGATTTGGCTGCGAATGCCATTAATCGCAAGAGCACCGACCTAGAAGTGCTCGAGAAACAGGCGTCGGAGCTCTTCGGACACGAGGAGTTCATTCGGGATGAAATGAACCGCGTACGAAACTTGGGACGCTATATCAGCGAGGAATCCATTTTGGCCCTGCTGCAAACCTACTTTCAATCGCACCATCCACGAATCAAGCTGAAACGAGATTCTGATCATGTCTACGGCTTTCGGCCAACCGAGGACTTACGGCACGAAATCCAAGATGCATCGCGTGGTTCCACGTGGGTGGATCGAAGCCGAGATGGTCTTCTCCTTTTCACAACCTCGGGCGAAATTGCGTTTCGGCGCAAGGACCTTGACTTGGTCAACGCTTCACACCCGCTTGTTCGCGCTGCTGTCAAGAAGATTGCGCCGCAAATGAACTCGCCCTTTTCACGGATTGGGCAGGCAAAGCTAAGCCTTAGCGATTGCAACAAGAACGCAATCGAGGAAGGCTTTTACTTGTTTCTGCTCTTTGCGCACACCATCAGCAGTATTCGCCCCCGGCGAGTCCTAGAAACCGTTGT
Organism: Planctomycetota bacterium; assembly: GCA_026692825.1. Lineage (GTDB taxonomy): Bacteria > Planctomycetota > Planctomycetia > Planctomycetales > Planctomycetaceae > UBA10511. The sequence goes on from JAPLOC010000585.1 coordinate 3,352, forward strand.
TTGGAAATGCGAATCAGAGTCAATATTGGATGCTGAGGTAGGCGAGCGATTACTTCACCTGACCGTCGAACATGGCGAGGAGTGGGATCAGGATCAGCCGGCGACCGCGATGCCGGCGACCGTATGGAGTTCACTTTCAATTGAGGCCAAGAGGCGTAATCGAACCATCTTTGCAGCTGAGCAGCGCGAGAATCTGGCGCTGTATGTTAGAAGGCGAAATGCACTGCAAGCGGAACATGAACATGACTTAATGATCAAGCAGCGGCGACTGCAAACTGCGCAGCTGCGGGGCAGCACCAGGATTCTCCCGGCGATGCAGGGTCAGATTGATAAGTCGAAGAGCAATCATCGCGTCAAGCTCGATGAGCTGGACCAGATGCAGGAAGCGCGTGTGACACTTTCCGAGCCGCTGGCAGCGTGTGCCGTGTGCGTCACCCTATAGGCAAGAGAGGCCGTTATGACTTCGCAACCGCTCAAGCATCCTCGCGGCAATCGAAAAACCGTAATCATCGGATTCGACTTCGGCACTCACTCCACAAAGGTTGTGTTTCGAGAACGCGGGAAGGCAGATGGCCACATTGCGCGTTTCGACGAAGCCGCGAAGGGCTACCCATTCCGAGCGTCGCCTTCACTTGTTCGATGTGTTGATGATCGCCTGTACTTCGGGACGGAGGCATTGTCTACATCGGGAGGCGTGTTGTTCAGATCGTTGAAAGTACGCCTTCATGGATTGCAACAAAGCAATATTTCATTTTCCGAGGGGTTGAACTGTGAGACTTTGGTAGCGGCGTACTTTGCGTGGGCATTCCAGCAATTGCGCCGGAGTTTGTCTGAGTGCGCCGACTCCAACATGTTTCTCAACGTCGCCGCGCCGATGAGCCACTTTGAGAATCCCGAACTCAAAACGAGGTACCTGCAGATTATTCAAGCAGCCTGGAATGTATCGTTTGTCGAGCAGGCGACTCCCATTCATCAGGGTATTCTCAGCTCCGAAGTTGCAAGAATTCTTGCGCCGATGCTCGAAGAACCAGTCCTCGGACCCGAGCTGCGGCGGTTCGACGTACTTCCCGAGACGATTGCGCCGGTTGTTTCGCTATCCCTCGATCCGTGGATGAAGCCCGGAATGTACATGATTGTCGACACCGGCGCAGGGACTACGGAGATGTCCGTGTTTCACGCAGGCGAACCAGGCGCCGACCAAAAGGTGTCGTGTTACCGGGACGAAACGATGCTACTGGGAGGCGCCGATTTAAACTTGGCCGAACGGAGCAAAGATGGTGATCGATGTTTGAAACTCGATAAAATCTTTTTGCAGATGGAAAAACTATATCGTCGGCTCTGGCAGGAGGGCTACCAGATTATCAATGGAAATCACCATGCTCGTCGCCGGTGGAGCGAGTTGACTCTGGTTCTTTCAGGAGGTGGCACACGGCATCCTCGGCTCGCTGAACTGCTTTCCAAAGTCAATCCTATGTTGGCCTGGCCCAAAAAAGAAACCAGGCTGAGTTGTCGTAGGCACGTTCCTGGCACCTTGGAACTGTGCGAAAACATGGATGACGGTTCGCTGTTCGCCGTCGCAAACGGCCTCGCCATTGAGCGAAAACATTGGCCCATTATATTTCCGCCCAATCAAATCGAGCACTTGGAGCCGACACAAAAAGTGGATAACAAGCCGCTGGGGTACTGGTATCCCGATTGAAATAGGCACGGTCGAGTGACCTTCCGCTAACAAATGGCGACGACGACAACACCGAGAAGATCGTCCGGAGCTTCTGAAGTACCAGCTCTCGGCGTATCCATTTTCCGATCCTCGCCTGCACACGCAGATGCGCGAGTTGCTTTCGGTGGACAAGGTGCGCCGCACACCGCTGTTGCGTGGGCCATACATCAGCCTCTCCCGCAGGTTTCGCAGGGGAGCGACAATCGGACAATTGATCGACGAGCGGGTCTTTCGTCTGCACATGCGGCAAATCATCCCGCCGGGCATCACGAACGTCTACGGGCACCAGGAGCGGGCGGTGCGCGTTATTCACACCGGCCAGACGACGCTGGTCAGCACTGGCACGGGTTCGGCTCGCCAAGGCACTGGCTCTGGGTACCTTCTGAGTCTCAAACGCTGTTAGGCGTGGCCCTCGAAGGCCATTTCTGCAGAGTTCTCTTGCAGATCAGTAGATACCCTGCCATATCCGTACAGCATAATACCTGCATCCTATCAGTGTCGTGTTGAATTAGAATCTCTGTCCAGAACCGCTCGCAGCCCAGAAGATAAGCACCCACATACACGCTGCCCCAAAGCAATCCAACAGATCACCAGCCTGCGCAAATAGTTCCATTGTCCGTCCTCCTTATAAGGTTTGTTGAAACACCTCGAACTTCACTTGCTTCAAAGTCA
>JAPLOC010000586.1 GCA_026692825.1 Planctomycetota bacterium
CAACCGTTCGGAACCCAATTCCCGCCACCTTTCACCCCATCCTCCCTGGCCGGTTCTGGGGCGATCATGAGTGGCCGGTCTTGAGGCACCCAATGACACGCCAGCGAACGGGGTGATTGGCGGGGTCAAGAAAAGGCTGTCAGGAACCGTATCTTGAGACCAAACGCGCCCGACGGACGCAGCGGTTGATGCAGTGATAGACCCCGACCTCGGTCGGATCGAATGGCAGCTTTCGAGGAATTCGTGCCATGGGTTCATCCGATTCGCAAACCAGTTCGGCGAAGGTCCAGCCGTCAAGTCACGGCATGAACATCAGACAATATGAATACAATTAGCCACTACCTGGTGTGTAGTCAAGTGTTCATTCCCGACTTTTTGGACTGTGATTCAAGAATCGCTATAACCCGAGCATACAGAACCAGTTGCGGTTGACGCGACAGCCGCATGTATACATGCGCGGGATTTTCTCTGGCCAACGGGAGCCGGCTGGTGGGTGGCCCCAGCCTTTAGACAAGAGCGGACAGACGATCAATTTGCACGTCGGGTATGACTGCTCGCGTCAGTGATCTCCATGTTATCTAGGGGTCATCAATCGTGATTGTTAGCGGCGGAGCATTGGTATAAGCACGAGACTTCAGTATCGCCCCGACGATTCTTGCGGGATTTGGACCACTCTGCACGATTACATTGAACTCGTATTTCTCGCTCACATGGACGCCAATTGCAGAATCATATTCAAGGATAAATGTCCTCTTGGATTCAAGTCCAATCGCGTTGTGCAAAACGAATTGACAGGGAATGGATTGATTTGGTGCCATGATTGCAATGACATTCGCCCGTTGAGATTCGTCGGACCAGTGCGGGACGAAATTAAAGGCTACCGATCCACCGATATTCTTCACCGTCACTGAAACCTTCAGTGCCGGAACCATTCCCACAGTCATCCACTCCGTGTCGGGCTGGATCGAAAAAAATGGAAATCGGTTGCTCGCGATTGCATCGATGACCATTTGTGGTCGAATTCGCGGTTCCAACTGACGGCGAATTCCTTCCTTCAAATCGACGCTGTTCGTGAAGGGCGTTATCCAATTGCTTCCTTCTTTTTTTGGATCGAGTTCTCGATGCTCATCCATAAAAAGCAGCAGTCCTTTGTCAAATGCCCATGATCTTTTGAACTCTTCCGATTTCCCGTTCTTTTTCCACGCCGAATAATCCGCATCAAGCCGATCTCGGACGTAGAAGTAGATCGACTTCCCCAGATCCTTTGCGCGTCTATACTCAAGGTGAGTAGCCGACACATCATCGAAGCCGAATTCCCCGAGGGTCGGACCGTACCGCCGATCCAGAATGACAATAACGACGTCGGACATTGCGACGTTAACAAGACAAGTCTCAATTGAGTTCGCGTTGTGTCGAGAATCAAAGTCGGAGAGCTTGTCCTCGGACAGAACGGCGGAAACGCCGAGCGATTCCAGTGTTTCCGAAACTTCCGCCCGAATGTCGAGTAGATCGTAGACGGTAGAACTCACGAACACGCGCATGCTGCGTATCTCTCGGGTGGCTGTACGGGGACCGAAGGTACCACCATTGTCCGAACCGATGAAACTTTTGCAAGTCACCGGCTCAGCGTACACTTTCAATGTGGACAGACAGTCCATCGATGGCTTGATGGAGGAATTTGAGCCGCTCAGGCTGGATTGTTCTGCCTCGCCTTCCCATGCCTCGACGCTATAGATACGAGCAGCCCTACGCTGTCGCGCACAGTTTCAGCACATCAGAGTGAGATCAGA
>JAPLOC010000587.1:0-3894 GCA_026692825.1 Planctomycetota bacterium
CGCAGCAGCGTCTACGGGCGGTTTGCGGTCTTGCCCGGATCCCCGGGGGAAGCACTCGATTTCGCGTGCGCGGTCATGGCCAAAGCACGCGACGCGAAGGTGGCCTTGACGATTGGCGTGGCCCAGGGGCCGATCCTCCCCACGACCGACGCACTGGGGGGCAATATCGCCGGCATTGCGATTAACCAAGCGGCACGGCTGGCGTTTCTCGATTCCGCCCACTGTTTCATCGCGGTCGAAGCTCCCGTCGCACAACAAGCATTCGACGACCGTACGCGTCCCGATTGGAGCTTCAATCCGCCTATTCCCCAGCCCCCTGAAAACAGAAAGGTCAAGCAGACGGAGTTGTCATTTCGATCGATCAAGGAGATATCGCCAGAACCTCCCGTTTCTCCAGCGGATGCCCCGCACGAGCTAGGTGCCCGGTCTGAAAACGCCTGTGTTATCAACGTCGACATCGTGAAGTATTCACAGAATGATCTTCGCGAGATGGTGGTCGTCGCATTTCGATTGCTGCACGAGGGCCTGACACATGCCAACCAGTCCACCGGTGGAAACCCGGCGCCGCGCGGCCGATACTACGCTCCAGGGGGTGATGGCGGGGTATTCGTCTATCGCGATGGCGAAGGGGGTGGCCTCAGCGAAGCCTGGAGTTTCATCAAAAGCTTGTGGGACGAATGTCGAGATTCCGTCGCAATCCGAATCGGCGTCGCGTTTCAGTCGGTCGTGCTGATCGATAACGAGTATCCGGTCGGAAAGGGTGTTCTGGTGGCTGACAAGTTGTCGGCGGAAGCGCAGATAGACGCCATTTGCTCTGACCGCGAATTCTGGGAACACGATCTGATCAAGCCCAAACGCCGAAGTTGGCAGCAGACTGAACACTTGGCCGAATCCGGCGTGATGGCCTACTTGGTGAGCGATCGCTGCACTCCAGTGGTTCCGAAGCCGATCGAGGTACAGCAATGGGTTGAGAAACACCGGCAGCGAATTGAAGAGACGCTGCTGGGGTTCTGCGATACCGCACTGTTGCGCGAGATCTTTGAAGCGCTGCACCCGAACGAACCTACGGAAGGCGATCAAGGAAAACTTGCGCGTCGAGTCGCGTCGACTCTCACGAGCGAACCCGGATTGCAACGCAACGGCCCGATCGGGCACCTCAACGCTCTTCGGCGACGCTGGACAGTATCACAGCGAACTCTCGAAATGGAGAGGCTCCGTTTGGTACTCGATTACACCTTGCCGATCCGAATCCACCGCGCCACGGCCCGCGATATTGTTCGTCAATGGCGCGCGGGCGCAAAGATCATTGTCGGAACAGCGACGGCGTGGGGGGCTTCTCCAAGCTGATGGGGCAAATTGTGAATCCGGCGATTGGCATCGAGCCTCTGGTGTTCAACGACCCAAACCAGATTCTGTCCCAAATGGTCTTTGGTATTTCAAAGCATGTCAGTTTCCAGGGGAGTGGTCCCTGTCCCCAGCGAGACGACGATCCGCGACTTGAGGAGTATTGCGCCAGGCTGAACAACCGACTCGCTTGGTTTGCTGAAGAGAATGGGTGTGAATTCTTTTTGTTCGTGACTGATCTCGACCGCGAATTCGGAATCCATCGACGTGATCAGATAGTCGCCAAACTTCGTCGCTGGGTGCCGGAGATTTGCCTTTTGCAACTCAATCCAGCGGCGGACAGTCGCTACGACGAGGATGACCTCGACAACCTCATCAGCGTCGGGTTTTGAACCGCGCGAACCATACCGGAGCCATCCATGGACCCCGTCCAACAAACCCTCGCCGCCATCTCTCTCGAAACTCCGGTCCCGCTCGAAGCCCGGCCGGGGGTTCCCGAACAGGCGCATCTCTTCGACCGCCCCAGCGTCCTCGCCCTGCAGGCGGCGTACGCCGCCCGACGGCCGCTTTTGGTTCGCGGTGAACCCGGGTGCGGCAAGACCCAACTCGCCGCCGCGGCCGCCAAAGTGCTGGGCTGGTCCCTCAAGACCCATGTCGTCGACGCCCGGACCGAATCGACCGATCTACTGTGGCGGTTCGACCCCGTCCGCCGCCTCGCCGAAGCGCAGGTCTGCGGGGCCTTGGGACTGAGTTCGGCCGAGGTCGAATCGCGTCTCGACATCCGCCGCTTCATCACCCCCGGACCCCTCTGGTGGGGATTCGACTGGAAGGGGGCCGTGCAGCATCTCAAGGAGTTTGGCGCGGGTGCAGTCCATTCCCGTCCCGCCCAGACCGGGCCAGCCAGAGACCAATCGCCAAAAACGGTTTCCGCAATCGTCCCGTCCGTGAAGGGGTGCGTCGTTCTCATCGACGAGATCGACAAGGCCGACGGCGATGTTCCCAACGGACTGCTCGAAGCACTCGGGGCCGGGGAGTTCACGCCCGAGGGTTGCGATCGTGTCCGAATCGGGCCGTTTCCACTGCTGATCATCGTCACGACCAATGAGGAACGGGCTCTCCCCGACGCGTTTGTCCGTCGCTGCCTGGTCCTCAAGTACACACTTCCGACCGGCGACGCCCTGAAGAAGTTCCTCGTCGATCGGGCGGCGGCTCACTTCATCGACCTCCCGGAGATCGCGGGTTCCGGCCAGGTCGGCGTCGAAACCCCGTTCGCCGACCCGCAACCACTCGACCGGTCCTTGCTGGAAGATGCGGCTGACATGCTGCTGGGCGATCGCGCCGCGGGGGTGCTGCCGATGCCCGGTTTAGCCGAGTACCTCGATCTGCTGCGGGCCGTGCGGGAAATGGCCGCTTCAGGCATTGGAACCCCCCAACAACTTCTCGCCGACCTCCGCCGCTACACGCTGCAAAAGCATGTGGGGGAAGGGCTGTGAAACATCCTTGGGTCGGTCGCAGTGACCTCGTGCGGATGCTCGTCGGCGGCCCGGCACTGCAGGAATTCGTCGCCCGCCAATTGGGATTCGAGTTTCGCCCCGACGATCCACCGCCTGAGCCCACGCGCGACATTTCGAATTCCGCCGGTTCGGCCGCGCTCCCTGCTCAACCGGTCGCCGTCCGCCAGACTCAGTACCGCCCAGCGGCGATTCCATTCTGGCGGGCTGAAGAATTGCTCGTGCGAAAGCCTGTGGAGACCGAGCTGGAGTTACCGCCGGTCACAGAACCTCGCAGAATCCCCCGCCCGTTGGCGTTTGAGCCGCTGGCCCCCTGGTCGTATCTCGCGGCCCGGTTGCGCCGGGCAGCCGGCCGGCATGCGCTCGGCCGAACGCCCGACGTTCGGCGACTTGTCCGCAACCTCGCGGCGGGGAAGACGTTGCGCGAAATCCCGCGCCGGCGAGTTCGCGGCTTCTGCTCCGAATTCCATCCTGACTCCCTACCGCGAAGATCAGCAACAGGTGGCGACGGAGTTGCTGCAGCAGCTTCCATCCCATCAACTGACGCTTTCGGTGCTGTACCCCGAAGGGGAACGACCGATTGTCGAAGAACCGGCGTCGCGCCGCGGCCAGTTGTTCGAACCGACCTCCGGGGGGGCGGTGCTGGCACTCACCGATTTGGGAAGTCTGGCTGGCGACTCTGGCGAAAGCGCGGCGTTCTGGGGGCGACTCGGGGTGTGGCTCGCCCATCGCGGTTGCCAGCGGATCGCCCTGGTTCCGTGCCGAATTTGCGATGTCCCCGAGAGTCTCGCCGCGCTTTGGCAATTGATCCCGTGGGAGCGATCGTCGGGGGCCACTGTCACCGAACACGGTCTGACTGCCGACGCGTTCACACAGCTTATGGCTTCTCTGTCTCAGGCCGGGCGGATCGAACCTCGCCTGTTGCGCCACGTGCGCAAGTTGCTCAAGCGGGTGCTGGCCCATGCCGGACTGGAGGGCCGTTTCTGGAGCCACGGCGATTTGTACGGTCGGCATCCCGCGGGGGCCACGTTGCGCGCCG
>JAPLOC010000587.1:3932-4248 GCA_026692825.1 Planctomycetota bacterium
CCACGTTGCGCGCCGACGCGGCGGAGCGCTGGCGACAACTCGCACGTCAACTTTCCCCGGAGTTGCGTGCCGAGACGCTCGAAGCGATCTTCAACGCCCATGGAGAGGATTACGCGGGCATCTGGAAAACCGAGGTCTTGAATCTCGGCTCCGACGCCGCACGGTTCGTTCCCGCACAGGAAATTCAGGCGGCTCGCGACTGGCACGCGGCCGGTGAGGCGCTCATTGGCCCGGCCAAACCGTCTGACCCCGAGTTGCGTCCCGACTTTTTTCAACGGGTTCAAGGGTGGTATAGCTACGCTGGTGTGCAAACGCA
>JAPLOC010000588.1:0-2194 GCA_026692825.1 Planctomycetota bacterium
GTCTATGTCTACACCAACGTGATGACCGGACGGACCGGTCCCTGTGACGATCAGGGACGATACGCGGGCCTCGTCTACATCCCCGCGACGGCGGCCAACAACTTTGTTCCCGAGTTGCCAAAAGAACGGGTGGACATGATCTACCTGTGCTACCCGAACAATCCGACCGGGATGGTGGCGACCCGCGAGCAGTTGACCCGCTGGGTGGAATACGCCAAAGCGAACGACGCGATCATCCTGTTCGACGCGGCGTATGAAGCGTACATCACCGACCCGGCGATTCCCCACTCGATCTACGAGATCGAAGGGGCGCGCGACGTGGCGATTGAATTCCGCAGCTTCAGCAAGACGGCGGGATTCACCGGAGTGCGGTGCGCGTTCACGGTGGTTCCCAAGTCGCTGACCGGGACGACCGCCGGTGGCGATCGCGTCGCTTTGCACGGCCTCTGGAACCGGTGTCGTATCCGGTGCAGCGGGCGGCCGAGGCGATCTACTCGGCAGAAGGCAAGCCGCAGATTCGATCGATGATTGACTTCTACCTCACGAACGCGCGGCTGATCCGCGAAGGGCTGGAGTCAGCGGGCATCACGGTTTATGGAGGGGTGAACGCCCCTTACGTCTGGGTGAAGACGCCCGGCAGTGAATCGAGCTGGGACTTCTTCGATCGCCTGCTGACGACGGCGCACCTGGTCGGAACCCCCGGCAGCGGGTTTGGCGCGAGCGGAGAAGGATATTTCCGACTGAGCGCGTTCAACAGCCGGGAGAATGTTGAAGAGGCGGTTCGGCGGTTTCGGAAGGTGGTTGGGTAACGTGGAAGGATGAAGGCGGAAGGATGAAGGCACTGGGAGCCCTTCGCCATGGGTCCAGCCGAATTGGCTGGAGCCGGGAGGTCGGCGGGGGCTCCAAGTCGCTACCCCGGCCCGCTACGCCTCGACGGTGGGGCGGATGGAGACTTGAATCTGTCGGGCGACGTTTTTCGCCTCTTTGCCGAGTCTGACGACGAGCACGCCGTGGCGCGACTCGGCGGAGACCTGCGTGGAGTCCACCGAAACCGGGAGCGCGATGGAGCGTTCGAACTTCCCGACAGGACGCTCGCGGCGGTGCAGCACTTGGCCGGTCGCCGCCACTGTCCCCGCGCGTTCCCCTTTCACGGTCAGCATGTTGCCAACCAGAACCACGTCGATCGCCTGCGGATCGACTCCGGGGAGGTCGAATGTCACCACCACGTCGTTCGCAGTTTCCAGGACGTCGGCGTGGATGACGCTGGCCCGAGCCGGTGTCGCCAAGCCCAGCGCCTGGAGCGCTTTCTCACCCTGACCGGCAACGGTTTCAATCCACTCGACCACGACATCACGGACTTTGTCGACGGGACGGTTGTCGGGATTCGGGGGCGAATTCTGCTCGGTAGACATGCTCAACCTTTCAATGGGAGTGTGAACGCGAAATCGGGCCGCGACATCAATTGGTTCGTTTCGACGCCGGAATTATTCACTTTTCACTTCAATTTTCCGCGGCGCGGCGCGGGGGGCGCGGGGCAGAACCACTTCGAGTACCCCGTTATTCAACCGGGCGGTAATCCGTTCATGGTCGACATCCTCACTGAGAATGAACGAACGCAGGAAATCCCCCTCGTCGTATTCTTTATGCAGCAACCGCGCCTCGGGAGGAATGACCGACTGACACCGTCCCAAAAGAGTCAGTTTGTTGTCCTGAATCTGAAGCTCCATTGTCCCGGTAGACACACCGGGCAAGTCGGCCAGCAGAACCAGCCCTTCCGGGGAATCGTAAATGTCGACAGGAGGAGTGAAGATGACCCGTTCTTTCGCCCCGTCCTGGCTTTCGTTCGGGAGATTCTCGATGTCACTGTTCCCTGTGGATTGTGGCTCGTCCATCATGTCACATTCCCCCCTCGACGCTGCCGGCGATCACCTGAATCTGCCGGGGACGTGTTTCCGGTGCCTTCGGCAGGTGAACTTTCAAAATGCCATTCTGAAAATCCGCCCGGACTTCGTCCTCGCGAATCCGTTCCGGCACCGCGATCGACCGTTCCCAGGCTCCCCAGATCCGTTCATGACGCCGGAATTGGTCGTCGATCGCGTTGGTGGGAGCCGCCCGCTTCCCGCGCAGTGTCAGAATTCCATTCGCCACCGTGAGATCCAACTCCGCCGGCTCGATTCCTGGGAGTTCGGACGTC
>JAPLOC010000588.1:2230-2819 GCA_026692825.1 Planctomycetota bacterium
ATATTGACGCTCCACCCGAATCAACGGAATGGGAAACGTCAGTCCATTCAGCAACCGATCCACCTGGCGTTCCAGATCGCGAAACGTCTCCCAGGAATCGCCCCAACGAAAAATGGCCATGGAACATCCTCTGCTGGATCAGGTTGTCGCGAGTCGCGGAATTCTTCCCCACCCATTCAGGGGAAATCACCACGATGCGAACTCACCGCATTTGTTCAGCAAAGTCCGTTCCATAGGTCCATTGCGAGAAACCGGTGAGAAAATGACAGATCCCAATTCCACATTTCAACGCAACGTGTTTTCCCAATTCGCTTTGCGCCAAACCGTACCGCGCCAGCCGACCAATTGTCCGCAAAGTGAAACAGTGCCATTTTGGCACCCTCTCCAATTCGGAACAGTGTTTCGATTCGCGGATGCCAATTTGGCGGTCGCGGGATGTGGGGTGATACCGAGCGCGGCACCGAATGAACCATTCACATTTGAGACCCCTGTCCCCTTGACGGGTAGGGGTCTGAGTCAAGATCGAGACGTGGCAGATAGCCACCGATCTCCTTCACCTGCCGGGCGAGCCGGCAAGGGGTCGCTCAAA
>JAPLOC010000589.1:0-4004 GCA_026692825.1 Planctomycetota bacterium
CGGCTGCTGATCTTCAGGAACTGGTCATAGCCGGGAACGGATTTGTCGATCACCACCTGCAGGTTGGCGAAGCTGCTGCCGTCGTTGAGTTCGACGAAGGCGAACCCCTGTTTGGATTCGCGGCGGGTGCGGACCCAGCCGCGAACATCGACGGAACTTCCGACCGGACCGTTCACCAACAATTGGGCAACTTTCAGCCTGAGCACCTGGAAATCCTTTCAAAGTGTGAACGACGCGGGCCAGCGGACGGGCGACCACCCCGGGGGGCGTCTCTTGCAGTTCGACCCGGTCCGCCTAAGATAAGGCGGCACCCACTTTCGTACTCGTTTCCTGAGAGGACCGCAACCATGATGTGCCGATCCGCTGTCGACGCGGAGAGTGTCGACGCACAGTCACCACGTACACAACGCTGTGGCGCGACGACCGCGGCGATCCCATTGTGCGCGACGCTGGCGATCATTGGGCTGGTGGGAGCCGCGAACCTCCCTGCCGCCGATCCCCCCGCGAAACACCTCTTGGGCCTTCCCGCGATCGCTGCCCCCAAAGACAATCCACAAACGCCCGAGAAAATCGCTCTCGGAAAGCAGTTGTACTTCGACCGGCGGCTGTCAGTGGACAATACGGTTTCCTGCGCCGACTGCCACGACCCCAAAAAGGGATTCAGCAACGGCGAACAGTTCGCCACCGGTGTCAAAGGACAAAAGGGAGGACGGGCCGGGACGTTGGAAGAGCAGGCGCTGGGGCCGATCGCCAATCCCATTGAAATGGCGCTGCCGCTGCCCGAAATGGAGAAGAAGCTGAACGGCATCGCCGGCTACCGGCAGCAGTTCAAGAAGGTTTTTGGCGTCGACAAAATCTCGTCCGCCGAGGTCGCGAAGGCGATCGCAAGTTACGAACGGACGGCGGTCTCGGGAGGCTCCCCCTACGATCATTTTAAGCAGGGTGAGGTTGAGGCGATGTCGGAGTCGGCCCGGTCGGGGATGAAGTTGTTCTTCGGCAAGGCGAATTGCAGCTCCTGCCACGCGGGGCCGAATTTCACCGACAACGCATTCCACAATATCGGGGTCGGAATGGACCAACCGAATCCCGACGTCGGACGCGAAGCGATCAGCAAGCTCGAAGGGGATCGGGGAGCGTTCAAGACTCCCACGGTCCGCGATATCGCCCATTCTGGCCCGTACATGCACGACGGCAGCATGAAGACCCTGGCCGAGGTGGTGGAACATTACAACAAGGGGGGGACACCCAACCCCTGGCTCGACGAAGAACTCTTCCCGTTGAAATTGACGGCGGAAGAGAAGGCGGATCTGGTGAAATTCATGGAAGAAGGGCTGAGCAGCCCGCATTCCAAGGATCACGAAGCGCCCAAGTTGCCTGAATGATGAACTGGCCGACCGGCCGGTTCGAGTTGTGACGCTGTTTGACGTTCCCTCCTCCTCACCCGAGAGATTTCTCCATGATTCGTCGATTCCTGCCTCAAGCCGGCGCGCTGCTGCTCGCCGCTCTGTCTGTCGCCCCGGCATCCGCCGAGGTCAAGGTGTCCACCGTCCTCGATGGGCTCGACAATCCCAGCGGTGTGGCGATTCACGCCAAGACCGGTCATCTGTTTGTGGCCACCCACCCGGCGGTGTTGCGCGTCGCCCCAGGGGACCCCGCCAAGAAGTTTGTCGAGGTCGACGCCTTCAAGACCGACATCTACGGCAAAGGCCCGAAGTACGAGATCGGCCCACTGGGAGTCGCGCTGCTGGGTGAAGACCATTTGATCGTGGGTGATGGCAGTCTGGCCGACGCTGCAGAACTCGTGCGAGTGTTCAAGATCGGAGCCACTCCTCCCGAAAAGCCGACTGCCGCCGACAACGCCGCTTTCAAGCTTGGCCCCATCGGCCCTGGAGATGAGTCGGCCAAGGGAGAAGGCAACTTCTACGCGATCGCCGTCGGCCCGAAGGCGTTTTACGTCACTTCGAATGGCGACGACACCAAGGGCTGGATCCTGAAGTGCGAAATCAAGGACGGCAAACCCGGGAAACTGGTGCCGTTCATCGCCACGAAGCCGCTGGTGAATACCGACGCCCCCGTCGCAATCACGTTCAGCCCCGATGGCAAGCAACTGGTCGTGGGCCAGATGGGCGAAGTGAACATGGCGGGTGACAGCCAGCTCAGTTTCTATAACCCCGAAGATGGCAAGCTGCTGAAGAACCACGCGACCGGTCTCAATGACATCGCCGGCCTCGCCTACAGCCCCAAGACCGGCAAGCTGTATGCCGTCGACTATTCGTGGGTCGACGCGAAAAACGGCGGGTTGTTCCGCCTCGACGTGACCGCCGACGGTGTGAAGGCCGAGAAGATTCTCTCGCTCGACAAGCCGACCGCGCTGGCGTTTGACAAAGAGGGTGCCCTGTACATCACCCTGTTCGGCACCGCCGCCGAAGGGAGCAAGGGACCGGCCGGGAAACTGGTGAAGATCGCTCCGGAACTGTAAGCGAAACGACAGTTGCGTATCCGGGCTCCTCCTTTTTCGAGAGTCTTGAAAAAGGAGGGTGCCGTCGCTTGAGAAATCGTTGGCGGCCTTTCCCATTCTGGAGTCTGAAAATGGGTCTTCAAGAGAATCTGGGGATCGCGACTTCGGCGGCCATGATTGTGCGCCAGGCGGTTCCCTTTTCATCGAATGCGGCGGAAACCAGCAGCCCGATTCAAACCGCTTCAGGGAAAGTGGTGAACACGGTTTCCCATTCCAAGTTGACCAGTAAGATCCGCTCCGGAGGCGCCCCCGAGATGCCGGGCGATCCCGTCGCATGGCTCGAGTCGTTTGAGGAGATTTGGAAACGCTGCGCCAAGCACAAAATTGGAAACTGCGGCGAGTTGGCCGCGATGTGCTGTCTCTACCTGCACAAGCAGAGAGCCTTTCCCGTGGAATACGTTCAGGTGGATGACGGCCAAACCACGAACGCCGTCGTTCCGCACGTGATCACCGTCGTGGGGCGCGCGGTGAATCAGTTCCCTTCGGTTTGGCCCAAAGACTGTTCGCCCATCGGACTGCCCGATACCTGGGGTCCCGACGCGGTCATCTGCGACGCCTGGGATCATATTGCCTACCCTGCCGCTGACTACGATAGTTTCTGGGGCGGTCTGCGGGCTCACAGCGACGCCCCCGGCTCGCTGACCTGCATGCTGATTCACCAGCTCTGACAACGCGACGACGGCGACCATGTGGATCAAGATCTGCGGCATCCGCGACCTGCCGACGGCTCGCGCCGTCATCGAAGCGGGAGCCGATGCGTTGGGATTCAACTTCTACACCCCGAGTCCGCGTGCGGTTGTAGTGGAAGTCGCGCGGGAGATCGTCGCACAGCTCCCTGATCACGTCGATGCGGTCGGGTTGTTTGTGAATCATTCGTTGGAATTCGTCCGGGAAACGAGTCGTCACTGCGGGTTGCGAGCCGTTCAACTGCATGGGGACGAGTCCCCCGAGTTTGTGGCGCAGGTCGCAAAGGAATTCCCGGTGATCCGCGCGTTTCGGGTCGGCGATTCGGGGTTGGGCGAGGTTGAAGAGTATTTGACGCGATTGAGCGAGTTGGGGGTCACACTCCGAGCGGCGATTGTTGATGCGAAAGTCGCAGGGGCGTATGGTGGGACCGGACACACCGCGCCCTGGGATTTGTTGAAAGCGGGCTGGAATCGCGAGAAGTGGCCGCCATTGGTGTTGGCGGGGGGGCTGACGCCGGTCAATGTGCAACAGGCAATTGGTGTCGTCCGCCCCTGGGGCGTGGATGTTGCCGGCGGGGTCGAGTCGGCGGTCGCTTGCAAAGATCCGGCAATGGTGCGAGAGTTTGTCTCTCGCGCACGGGAAGCCGGGGGGCGGATCTGTTCCTGATGGGGCGTGTTCCGCACCCGAGTGGATGTCCCCCCCACACGGGTTGGTTTCCCGTCGTTCCGTTTTCGCGCGGTTTGTTCCGTTGGTGATCGTTCAGGATCCGTTTTCTCATGGCTCAGGTGTTTCCGTTCAG
>JAPLOC010000589.1:4026-4849 GCA_026692825.1 Planctomycetota bacterium
CTGCGTTACGACGTGGCTCAGGTCGGTGATTTGTCCGACGTGACCTGTCCCCCCTACGACGTCATCGACGCGGCGTTTCAGACCCAGTTGTACGAACGGCATCCCTGCAATGTCATTCGGCTGGAATTGAATCGCGACGAGCCGTCCGACGAATCCGCCGACAAGAAATACGAGCGGGCCGCCGAGTTTCTGAAGACCTGGCTCCGCCTGGGCGTGCTGCGCCACGAACCCGAAGACGCGCTGTACGTCTACCACCAGATTTTCGACTGGGGGGGGGAATCGTACACCCGCCGGGGGTTTTTGGGTCGGATTCGCCTCGAACGGTTCGGCGAAGGCAAGGTGTATCCGCACGAGCAGACGATGTCTGGCCCGAAAGCCGACCGGCTGAAGCTGCTGCAATACACCAAAACGAATCTTTCCCCGATTTTTGGGCTGTTTCCCGATACCAACGGGGCGGTGCAGCTTCCGTTGGAACAGAACATCAGCCGTCGTCCGCCAGCGGAAGCGGTCGACCATCTGGGAGTTCGGCATCGTCTGTGGGCGGTCACCGATCACAACGCGATCGACGCCGTCGGTCTCCTCGACTTGAACGAAGACGCGCTCGCCGGGAGCAGTAGGAAGGTTCTTGCCGATGTAATCCGGCCGGATCGGCAGTTCGCGGTGGCCGCGGTCTACGAGCACAGCGAGCTGCACGCAGGCCGGACGCCCGTAGGCGAAGAGCGCCTCGATCGCGGCGCGGACTGTGCGGCCGCTGTAAAGAACATCATCAACGATCACGACGGTCGCGCCGTCGAGCGGGAAGTCAATCTCGGTCGAATAGACC
>JAPLOC010000590.1 GCA_026692825.1 Planctomycetota bacterium
CTGGTCTTTCAGGCCCCGTACACTCCCCGACCACTTCCCGGCCGGGGGGGAAATCTGCAGCTCAATCTGCCCAGATTGGGGGGGGAGGGAGCCGCGGGCAGTGTCGTCATGCAGGAATTGCGGGCCGCCGTTTGGGTACCCCGCGAATATGGAATTGTCGGAAAGCCAGCCGACTTCACACCATTGACCCGGACCTGGATCAATCTCGTCAAGGGAGCGGTTGGCTACACCGAAGAGACCACCGCGCTCGACCGGTGGTTTGGTGACGCCTCTGGCGGATTGTTCGCGTTTCAGACCTCCGGGCGCGCGTACCAGTACACCCGGCTGGGAGAAGCGACGCACCTGGTCGTTCCGTACTGGCGGATTGAGTTTTTTACCTGGTGCATCAGTGGGGCCTTGTTCTGTGCCGGAGTTCTACTGACCCGAACCTCTTGGAACAATCGGTTGTCGATCCTGCTGTTGGGGGCGTTTTTACTGACGCTCGCCGCGCTTCAGGATCAGGAACTGGTGTTGAATTTCCTGGCGGCCGGCCGGTTCGGATTTCTGGCGGCGTTTGGCTGGTGGGTGGTGCATTCCATCGCCCGACCCACTCCGAAGCGACCGGTGTACCGCCCGGGCGATCCGGCGGCGGCGGTGTCGTTGCTGGCCGCTGTCATCCCTCCTCCCGATGAACTCCCCAAGATCAAGCCGGTGGCGCCGCCCCCCGCAGCCCCCAATTGAGTGTGGCAACTGATTGACGGCCCCCACGTGATCCGTTTACGATGTTTCCGCAGCAGACTCGGGTTGCGGCGCGGGGAGTTGGTACACTTCCCGCTGTGGTGAGAATCCCGGTTCGAAGACTTCGTCAATTCTCGTTCGCATCAGGGAGTGGTACGGCAAGATGCTCGGCGAACTGGTTCCCGTGGGGGGAGGTGATCCAATCCCATTGTTGCGCTCGCAATTGATGGTGGGGCGTCGCGAAGGGTGCGACATCTCGCTGCAATTCTCCAACATCTCCAGTCGGCACTGCGAATTGTCGTTGATCAATGGCTATTGGCTGGTCAAAGATCTGAACAGCAGCAACGGCACCAAAGTGAACGGCGTACGGGTCAAAACGACCTGGATCCTTCCAGGCGACGAAATCATGTTCGCCAAACACCGGTTCAAAATCGATTACGACGTGGCCCCCGGGACCGCTCCTCCCCCGTTGCTGGATAACGCGGAAGACATGCAGATGAGTCTGCTCGAAAAGGCGGGGCTGGCGCGACCGGAACGCCGACCGCGACCCCCTGCCGCCCGTCCACCTGCACCACCCGCTGGCGGCGCGGGGAAGCCGCCACGCAACGAAGAGGAAAGAGCGTTCGAATGGCTGCAAAACGACGATGAGTAAACGCAAGACGCGCGTCGATCTGCGAAAAAATCGCGTCAACGCCCCGCGGCGGCGAAATCTTAAACCACTCGACGAGAACCAGCTCGACGATTTGGCGGCCGACCAGAGGATCTCGGGCAAGGGACGACTGACCCGCCGTCGCACCATCATCTCCAGCGCGGAAGATGGCAGCTTGCGTGAGGTCGATGATCCCAGCCTCGTCCCAGGTCGAGTCCTCAGTCCGCGGGGAGGCGGTTGTCTGGTCGACTTGGGTGCGGGACGGATTCTCGAATGTGCTATCCGCCAGGTGCTTAAAGACATGGCGGTGGAAGGTCGAACCGTTATCGCCGCCGGTGACCGGGTTCTGGTGCGACCGCAGGACGACCGACAAGGGGTGATCGAACGGATCGAGCCGCGAACCGGAATCCTCGCTCGTAAAATCCGCGGACAAAAGCACGTGCTGGTGACGAACGTCGATCAGGTGCTGATCGTCGGGTCGGCGGTGACGCCCAAGCTGAAGCCCAGTCTGATTGATCGCTACCTGATCAGTATCATTTCGGGAAACCTCCGCCCGGTCATTTGCATCAACAAGGTGGATCTGGTCGATTTGGCCGAGCTGCAACCGGTTGTGGGAATGTACGCTCAACTCGGTTATGAGGTGATCCCATGCAGCGCCCGCACCGGGCAGGGTTTGGCGCGGCTCAAGCATGTGTTGAAGGGGAAGGCGACTGCGCTCGCCGGCCAGAGCGGCGTGGGCAAGTCGTCGCTGATCAACACCGTGGAACCA
>JAPLOC010000591.1 GCA_026692825.1 Planctomycetota bacterium
ATCGGAAAATTCGACCATCCCCGACTCAAATCAATCGCACTGTACAGATTCCCCTGTTCCAGAAACGGGAGAATGCGTCCATGAATCGACCACGAAGAATTCGAGGTAATCGTCGGGTCAATGCACAGGCTCGGAGGGAGATTGTTGTTCGACGCGGCGTAATTCTGCATTGCCAGGCCAATCTGGCGGAGATTGTTTTTGCACTGCGTCTTGCGGGCCGCCTCGCGTGCCTGCTGGACGGCGGGCAGCAGCAACGCCACCAGAATGCCGATGATGGCAATCACAACCAGCAGCTCAATCAACG
Organism: Planctomycetota bacterium; assembly: GCA_026692825.1. GTDB lineage: Bacteria > Planctomycetota > Planctomycetia > Planctomycetales > Planctomycetaceae > UBA10511. The sequence continues at coordinate 305 of JAPLOC010000591.1, forward strand.
TGAATCCCCGTGGTCTGCGTACCTGAACTCGACCGGTCGGCTCGGAGGAGGTTGCCAAATTGATTCGCACCCGCAGTGTGCGGTTCGTAACGGCAACCCGTTTCGGATTTCCAACCATTCCGAAAACGGGACGGTCCGACATTCCCGGGGTGAGACTGTCACAAGGGATGATGGCTTCTCTGGACATGTGTAATTCTGCGGCTCTGCGATGGATGTGGCGGCAATTCGCCCGCTCCACCACAACGCAAATACGAAGCCATTCAAAGTTCACAACTCGGTAACATCTCCGCAATTGCGTGAAAACCGCAAAAAACGCGTGCGAATCCAGCACATTGTCCTGCGACGCCTCTACGACGCGACCGGACATTCTCTCTGACAATGTCACAAAACCCAAACGGGGCGGCGAAAAAACAATCGCACTGGCGGTTTTTTCGCCACCCCAAAATCGCCGCACTGGCGAGCGGGGAGCGTTAGCTCCCTGTCTAGTTCAACGCGTCGCCCGCACCCAATCCGCAATAAACAACTGACTCGACCCGTCCGCCGACCGCGTCGACGTCCACATCAGTTGTTTTCCATCCGGGCTGAACACCGGCAACACATCCATCTTTTCATGGTCAGTGATTTGAGTCACCGGCCCCGCGCTCGGCTTGCCTTCCTGCATCTGGATTTCCATCGTGAACAAGTGGAACGTCCCTCGCCCGGTTGTATAGTCGGCACCCGACCAAATCAGGTATTTCCCGCTCGGATGGAAATACGGACACCAATTCACATGCTTCAGGTTGTCGGTGAGCGCGACTTCCTGCTTTCCGTCAACCGAGACCATGTACAACTGCAGCATGTCCTTTTCATGGCGATCGCTGCGAAACACAATCCACTTTCCGTCGGGAGAAAAGAACGGACCGCCGTCATAGCCAGGAGCGTTGGTAACCTGGCGGACATTCGAACCGTCAGCGTCCATAATGTAGATATCCGGATCGCCATCGCGGGTTGACGTGAACACGATCTGCTTGCCATCGGGCGAAAAGCTCCCCTCGGCATCGTATCCCGGCGCGTCGGTGAGCCGTTTCATCCCGGTGCCGTCGAATTTCACGGTATACAAATCCATATGCGGATCGAAATCCCACTGATAACGGCGGCGGCCCCCTTTGGCGGCTTCTTCGCGGGCTTTCAATTCGGTGACGTCAATGTGCGGATCCGTATGACTCGACGCGAACAGAATCGTCTGGTTGTCGGGTGTGAAAAAGGCACAGGTGGTGCGACCACGTCCCGTCGAGACGAGTCTCGGCTCCTGCGAGTCCAGGGGTTGGGTATAAATCTGGTAGAAGGGGTAACCGACAGGGTACGCCTGATACACAATCTGCTTCCCGTCGTGCGAGAAGTACCCTTCGCCAGCACGCGGCAGCCCCTTGGTGACCTGCCGCAGGTTCGCCAGGTGCTTTCCCTCGGCGACAGTCAGACTGGGGGGCGGTCCCGGTTCGGCCCCAGGGGCGGGAAAGACATTTGCCAAAAGCAATGCGATCGGAAGCAGGGCAGCTCTCGTCATGGCCGGTTCGGTGGAATGGAAGGAGTTGTGCGGAGTGTACGGACGGAATCGATTATAGGGACGTTCCAGTCTCGCTTCACGGCATCTTCGAACAACGGGCCGGTAGACTTGGCGGGTAGTGCCGGCTTCCCAAGGTGTAACCGAGTTTCCGTCGATAGCTGTTACCAGAGCGCCTCACGCCGAACCGGCCCGCGCCGGGGCATTTGCGCTTACGCCGCGTTTGCCCACAATTCGATACGTGTAGGGTATTTACCGCGTCAAGCAACGGCCGCCGCAGTTCCCTGCGGTGGTGAACCTGGCTTTGTGAACGGCATGCTGTCCCGATTCTACAAGCACTACAGCCGCACGATCCTTTGGTTGCTGGCGCTGTCGTTTCCAGTGGTCCATTGGCAGGCGTCGACGATTCGTTCGAACAACGACATCGAGACGTGGCTGCCGGTGGAGTCGCCGGTGCGGGCGGGGTACGAACGCTTCAAACGCGATTTCGGCGTTGAAGAAATGGTGATGGTGGGGGTCGAAACCGACAAGGTTTCCGACACCCAGATCGAAGCGCTCTGTGGCCGACTCGACCGCCTGCCTGGAGTGCGCCAGTGCTTTTCCCCTGGTCGCCTGCGGGCGATGATGGAGGATCTGCAGGTTTCGGAAGAGCAGATCGCAGAGCGGCTCCACGGGCTGGCGGTGTCGAAAGACGGGAGCCTGGCGGGAATCGCGGTGGTGCTGTCCAATGCCGGGCTGCGTGACCGGGCCGGAACCGTTCGAGACATCCGGGCCGAGTTGAAATACTCGCAACTCGAAGGCTCCCATGCGGCAGTCTCGGGGGGACCGGTCGTCATCAGTGAGATGGACCGCCTGGGGGGCAAGAAGGAGAACACCAAGTTCTTCCTGGTGACGCTGCTGATCTGTCTGGCGCTGCTCTACTACTGGATCCACAACTGGAAACTCGCGCTGTCGGTCCTGGCGCTCACCATCTGGACCATCGACTTTACGATGGCTGTATTCAAGCTGTGCGGCGGGGAGATGAACTTCATCCTCGGCGCGCTGTCCGTTATGGTGATGGTGTTCACGCTGGAAGCCTGCATCCATGTGATCCACTACTTCCGTGAATCGCAGCACTCTCCCGATACGCTGGGGGCGGCGCTCACGCTGTGCTGGAAGCCGTGTCTGATCTCGTTGATGACGACCGCCGTGGGGCTGTTCTCGGTGAGCGTCACCGACATTGTCCCCGTGACCCAATTCGGTTACGCCGCCGCTCTGGGAGCGGTAATCGCGATGGTGGGCGGGTTGACGATCACGCCGGCGATTCTCTCGGTAATTCCACAGCGTCATGATGAAGACCTGTCGCAAGACGGATTGATGTTCGCCCGACTTGCCCACTGGTTGTTGCCGCGCCATGTTCGGGTGACGATTGGTTTCGCCGTGGTGGCGGTGGTCGCGCTGGTGGGGCTGATGTGGGTTGAAACAAAGATCGAACCGCTCGACTTCCTCCCCGCGAACAGCCAGGTCGTCACCGACACCCACCGGATCCGCCGTGAGTTGACCAGCCTCGATTCGATTGAAGGGGTGGTCAAATTCGAAAACGCC
>JAPLOC010000592.1 GCA_026692825.1 Planctomycetota bacterium
ACTCGAACAAGCACTTCCAGCCGACGACGCTCTTCCTCACTCAGTCGCAACTTCGCCATCTTCCCCTCGGAAATGTCCTCATCATGACGAGGACACTTCTATCGGGGGCGCTTGAGGACATTTCTATCGGGTTTTGACAGGGGCAGTGTGGGTTGCGTCCAAACGAGGGGCCGATTCCCAATGGTCCATGGGGGTCATCCGTGCATTCTGGCCAGCTCACGAATGGAATCAAGCGCCTCTTCCACTTCGCAGACTTGCGCACCGGGAACGCGTCCCTTTTTGTCGCACTGCGCAAGCAATTTCAGTTCTTCAAAATCTTCCGACGCTTCCAGCCGATGTCTCGCCCGGGCTCCCAGCGCGCAGTCGGCCAACGCCCGTGCCTCCATGTGATGTTCGATCAACCACCGGGTTCGCGGCGTGATGTAGTCACCCAGCGCTTCGAGTCCCGCTGTCACATGGTCGTCCGGATCGATCCCCTTGCCGACGTCGTGCAGCAGGGCCGCCAGTTGAAATTCCTCGTCATACGGCAATTCGTCGCGCGCCAGCTCGAAGACCTGCAACGAGTGGTACAACGCGTCTCCTTCCGGATGCCATTGCCGACTTTGCTGAACACCCGCCAGTGGCAACAGCAGCGATCGGTAGACCATAAATCGGTCGACCTTGTCGGCGGCCGCGTCGAGCTCGTCTTCCAGAGCCAGGTCGGGATATTCACGGACCAGCAATTCTTCGAGTTCAGAAATTCCCGCCCGTTCGATTGCTTGACCGGTGATTGAACTCATGAAGACCTGATTCGACTGACTGGCGGCGTACACCGTAAATTCCATCGGAAACCGGTCCATGACATGAATGTGGGTGAAGATCCGTTCTTCTCCTCCCATCACGATCTGCTTCTGTTCGATCGAAAAACGCAACCCCTCGTCTTCGAGAACGATCTCAATCGGAACCGTACTGTCGGAAAACACATGAATGTCGATATCGGACCCATGTCGGATGTGTCCGGTGAGTACGCTCCCGATGAGTCGCGGCTTGTAGGGTGCCAACAGTCGCATCATCCGCAGCGCTTCGAGTCGCATGTCTCGCAGGTTGAGCGTCCGGGTCTCCCCTTCGAACATCCGGGCGAACTGTTGGACCTGCTCGCGGATCTCGCTGTTGCTGGGAAGTTCCGAGTCCTTGACCCAGTCGCGGCAGAACTTGCGGGCGGCGCGAATTTTCGCCCGCATGTATTCCGACTCTTTCCGGTCGTACATCAACCGGGCCGCCTCAAAGGCGATTTGACGTCGCAGCTTGTCGCTGGCCATTGTCGTTCTGTGCCGAGATTAAGCCCATCAAAGCGGCACCGGGCATGAGTGGAAATTTTACACGGGTTGCGGCTGAAAACAAGTCGATTTGACAATGGAATTCGCGTCGCGAAATGGAATCGGTTAGAATTTCACCACGTGACGCCATGGCCAGGAGCATTGGAATGCCCACGATCATTCAGGAACATCTGTCGGAAGAACCCGTGGAATGCCTGCGTTCCATTTCGGGAGCGGATCGTTACGACGAAGTGTGGGAGGGGGTGCGCATCGTGACGCCAATGCCAAACCACGAACACCAGGTGCTTGTCGGGCGACTGACACGGATCCTGGATGAAATTGTCTCGGACCGAAACCTGGGATGTGTTGTGCCCGGCGTTTATATCAGCGACCGGATTGAAAACTGGCAGTCCAATTACCGGATCCCCGATGTCGCGGTGTTCCTGCACACCACCGAATCCATGAACTACGACACGTTCTGGTTTGGTGGTCCCGATTTCGCCATTGAGGTGACAAGCCCGGAGGAAGACGCCCACGACAAGCTCGCGTTTTACGGAAAAGTCGGCACCCGGGAATTGCTGGTGGTTGAACGTCGGCCCTGGCGACTGGAATTGTTCCGCCTGCAGGCAGATACACTTTCCCCCGTAGGCGAAACGACAATTGGGCAAGTACGGTCCTGGGGGTCGAGTTTTCGGTGGTTGACGCGTCGCCCCGTCCCCAAATTGTCGTTCGGCTGCCCGCCATCGGGCGATCCTGGGTGATTTGACGGCTCGAGGTCGGTTCCCTGTCGCCCCGTCTTGTCTTCCGTCACGGGGTGTATCAGAATACGCCCCCATGTCTCCCGACCTTCTGCTGACTGTCGACGTCGGCAATACCCGCGCCAAACTGGGGCTGTTCGACCGCAACGCCTGGTCTCCCGGTGTCCCCCTCCCTCCCTGCCTCGCGACGCAGGCTTTGCCTCTTGCGCAGCCACTCGAATTGCGTTCGGTGGCCGAGCATCTGGCGGCCGCACATGGACCGATTCTTCAGACGGCCGTGGCCGGTGTGAATCCCCCGGGAATCGATCGGCTGCTCGCAGGCTGGCCCCAGGCGTGGCCACGTCCACGGCGGATCACATCCCATGCCCAGGTAGAATTACGCGTCGATGTCGAGACGCCCGAACGGGTCGGAATTGACCGCCTGTTGGGAGCGGTCGCCGCCAACCGGTTGCGAACGGCCGGTCAGGGGGCGATTGTGGTCGACTCCGGGACCGCGACCACCGTCAATCTGATCACACCGCTGGGAGAATTCGCGGGGGGAGCGATCCTTCCGGGCCTGTCTTTGTGTGGCCTGGCGCTCAACCATTACACCGCGATGCTGCCTCACGTCCCGGCCAGCGAACTGGTGGAAGGGGAAATCCCTCCCGTCGGAAAAAATACCTGGGACGCGATCCGCAGTGGGGTGCTGTAC
>JAPLOC010000593.1 GCA_026692825.1 Planctomycetota bacterium
ACATCGCGTAAACCGACTCGGGCAATTCCTGCCCCTGTTCATCCGAAGCCGGGAACTTGATGCCAGCGGCAATCAGCTTCGCGAGAACCGGTTCCAACGGCCCCGCCGCCGCCTGGCCATGCCACGTCGCGGTCAAGGCGTGTGCGAAACTCTTCGGTTCGGCCTCGTCCGCGACAAGTGCCGGCGACAGTTGGAACATTGACTTCTTGTCAGCCGGTTCATTGACGTCGAACCACATCGAACCCGTACTCGGCTGACTCGGGTTCACCAGCACGGTCCCCTGCTTCCGCAATCGCTCGGCAACCGGCCAGAAATCCTGTTCGAAAATCGTCTCCAACGCGGCCACAAATTTCCCGTCAAGCTGCGGGCCGGGTTCTTTGGTGATGTCTTCGCTCTCGAGACCTTCGCCTTTTCCTTCGGGCCAGGTCGGCTGCTCACCTTTCAGCAGGATGTAATCCTCAAGCGCCAGCACATCCATTTCGGTCCGCATGAAACAACGGTAGGCATCCTGCGGTGTGCAAACGATTGGTTCGCCGCGCACGTTGAACGATGTGTTCACCACGACTCCGACCCCAGTATCCTTTTCGAACCGATGTATGAGGTCGTAGAACTCGGGGTGGTGTTCGCGCTTGACGGTCTGGATGCGTGCTGAGTAGTCGACGTGCGTGATGGCCGGCAGATCCGAGCGGGGTTGCCGGACGATTGGCAACAGATCTTCCGACGTGTCGAGCTGAGAAATGTCAAAGGGCAACCGCCGGTCGGCCCGAACCGGGGCGACAATCAGCATGTAGGGGCTTTCCCCTTCCAGTTCAAAATAGCGCGAGACGCACTCGTTCAGTACCGCGGGTGCGAAAGGACGGAACGACTCGCGGTACTTGATCCGCAGGTTCAGATTGGCCTGCATTTCGGTATTCCGGGCGTCGCCCAGAATCGAACGCGATCCCAGGGAGCGCGGTCCAAATTCCAGCCGGCCGGCGAAATGCCCGACCACGAGACCTTCCTGCAGTTTCTTGGACAGGAACGCGTTGCGATCGTCGCCACTCAGTTTGTGATAGGGGAAACCGCCCGTTTCGAGATACGCCTGAATTTCGTTCCCCGAGAACGAAGGGCCGAGATACGACCCTCCCTGCGGGGAAACGTGCGGCGTGACCTTGCGGGGTTTTTCGAAATGCGTATGCCAGATATCCAAGGCCACGCCGAGCGCGCAACCCGAATCTCCGGCGGCGGGTTGAATCCACATGTCGTCAAAAACTTTGGCCCGCAACAGGTGGCCATTGGCGACACAATTCAGCGCCACCCCTCCCGCCAGACACAGGTTCGTTTCGCCGGTCAGTTTTTTGGCCGTCCGGGCCATCCGGAGAAATGCCTCTTCGGTCACTTCCTGAATCGAACGGGCGAGGTCGATTTCACGTCGGGTGATGCGGCTCTCGGGCTTTCGACGGGGGCCGCCGAACAGCTTGTCGAACTTCTCGGACGTCGTGCTCAGATCTCGCAAAAACGCGAAATACTCCATATTGAGCTGAATCGATCCATCTTCCTTGAGATCGACGACGTTGTCGAGAATTTCCTGGGTGTACTTGCCACGCCCGTACGGTGCCAGCCCCATCATCTTGTACTCACCCGAATTCACTTTGAACCCGGTGAAGTATGTAAACGCCGAGTAGAGCAGTCCCAGAGAATGCGGAAATCGCATCTCTTTCAGGATCTCGAGTTTCGAACCTTCGCCCCGACCAATGGAAGCGGTCGCCCATTCCCCGACACCGTCAATCGTCAGTGTCGCCGCCCGCTCAAATGGCGAGGGAAAGAAACAACTGGCGGCGTGCGACCGGTGATGCACTCCCTGAAACACCGGTCCGTCGTACTTCATGTTCTCACGGATTAGCGACGGGTAGTGCAACTTCACCCGCAACCAGTCCGGCAAGACATTCGTCCACATCTTGGCCGCGGCGTCATGATCGACCGCCATCAACCCGTGCAAAATC
>JAPLOC010000594.1:0-842 GCA_026692825.1 Planctomycetota bacterium
CCCCGCGCTCCTCTGGATCTTGCTGGGATCGATTTTCATCGGTGGTGTCCATGACATGACGTCGTTGACCGCCTCGATCCGCCACAAAGCGCGGTCGATCGCTGAGGTGGTGCGCGACCACATGTCGCGGCGGAGTTACATTCTGTTTCTGGCGTTCGTCTGGCTGGCACTGGTGTACATTATCGTCGCGTTCACCGACGTCACCGCGACTTCGTTCCTGGGACTGCAAACACTCGAGAACGATGAAGTGATCACCGGAGGCGGGATTGCGACGTCGTCCCTGTTGTACTTGGCCATTCCCATCGTGATGGGACTGTGCCTCAAGTACACCAAAATGACCATTGGCTGGGCGACGGCGATTTTTCTGCCGCTGGTGGGGGCCGCGATTTGGGTGGGGCAGTACATTCCGCTGACCGCCGAGAACGCGTTTGGAATGACGGCGTTTGTGCAGCAAGAGTTGCCGGAAGTCCGTGAGAACGCATTGAAGGTACTGACCGAGGATCAGCTAAAAATCGTTGCCGAACGGGCACCACATCCCAGGCAGCCGTTTTTGCTGTCGGACGAGAAATTCACGAACGGGCTGAAGCTGTCCCCAGAACAAAAGAAGGACCTTGCGCCGATCCTGGATCAGCCGGGCCGGAAGTACAATTCGATCATGTCGAATGCCCAGCGCCTGTGGAACGTGGCGTTGTTGGTGTACTGCATCGTGGCGTCTGTCGCACCGATGTGGCTGCTGCTCCAACCGCGAGGACACCTGGGAGGTTACTTCCTCTATCTGGCACTGGCGGCCGGTGCGCTGGGTGTTGTGTTTGGGGGCAAGACGATTGAATACCCAGCGTTTC
>JAPLOC010000594.1:878-2315 GCA_026692825.1 Planctomycetota bacterium
TTGAGGTGACCAGTTCCAGCGGCCTGATTCAGCCGATGTTTCCGCTGTTGTTCATCACCATCGCGTGCGGGGCCTGCTCGGGCTTCCATTCCATCATCGCTTCGGGGACCACCTCCAAGCAGTTGCAGAGGGAGCCGGATGCGAAGCTGATTGGCTACGGTTCGATGCTGCTGGAGGCGATGGTCGCGGTCGTGTCGCTGTGCTGCGTCATGATGTTGCGGCCCGATTCTCCGTTGATGTCCGGGGGCGAGCCGCGCCCGAACTTTCTGTATTCCCGCGGGATTGGCAGCTTCTTGAGTGTGGTCGGCGTCCCCGCGACCTTGGGTGTTTCGTTCGGGTTGATGGCGTTCACCACGTTCGTCTACGACACGCTCGATGTGTGTACTCGCCTGGGACGCTACATTCTCGAGGAATTGACCGGCTGGAGCGGAAAATGGGGACGGATTGTGACCACCGCGCTGACGGCTGGCGTTCCGCTGATGTTTCTGATGTGGCAGCCGACCGACGCGTCGGGCCGAGTCATCGAACGCTGGCGGCTGTTCTGGGACTTGTTCGGAGCAAGTAACCAGCTCCTGGCGGCACTGACACTCATGGGGGTGACGGTGTGGCTGTGGCGGACGCTGCGGGCCAAGTGGGTGCTGTTCGTCACCGGATTGCCCTGCGTGTTCATGTACGTGATGAGCATGTGGGCGCTGGTGCGGTCGGTGATGCCGCTGTGGGGCGCGGTCTTTGCCCGTTTGTACAGTGACCCGACGGAAGAGACGACACGAATTCTGTCGAATCCGGTCCCATGGGTGGCGACGGTTCTGGCGGGGTTGGGGGCGTTGATGTTGATTGAGGCGCTGTTGATCGTCTCTTCGGGGATGCGCCAGCCGCCAGCGACCCAGGCGGTTCCCGTGATGGGATAGTCGCAAATTCCGCACAACCGTCACAACCGGCAAACTCGCTTTGGGTGGATCGTCGGCATCGTTGGCACAACCGGCGCGCCTGTCGGCCGGGTTGGTGAGAGAGGGCGGAAATGGACGTTCCGGGCTAGCGTCTCCCTTGACGCGTGACGATCTTTCATGCACCGCCCCTTCGCGCGGCCGTCGTGCGAAGTGACAGGACTCGGCGTCCTGATTCCAAGGGGGGGATCGTACCCAGCGTGGCTGGTCGCAGCCTCTGGTCATTGAAGACCGCGATGGACCTGTTAGTCCTTTGCATGACGTTAAGGAGAAGGCCCGATGCTTGTCCTGTCGAGACAACGCGACGAGAGCATCATCATCGGTGACAACATTGTGATCACCGTGGTGGACATTCGTGGCGACAAAGTCCGTTTGGGGATCCAGGCCCCCACCGAAATTCCAGTACACCGCCAGGAGGTGTATGAAGCGATCCAGCGTGAGCAGGTGAAAACCCAGGGGGGAGAAACCGAAGTCGTCGATGCGGCGATGTCGA
>JAPLOC010000595.1 GCA_026692825.1 Planctomycetota bacterium
CATGGTGTGGATCGGGTTGTGGGTGATGTCGCGATGGATGTCACGGCACCAGCTTTGAACTCGAGAACATCGATTCGGCGGGCGATCCCGCTCGGGGGTACGAGCGGTACTTGAAAGCCGACACCCCAGTGCCATTCATATATTTGTCGATCGTTTCTTGTTTCGTCTTCCGATGGGAATCCCCTCGATCTCATTGAGCGTGATCTCGATGCATTCGCTCGATGGTCGTCAGCCGTTGACGCGGATCTCCGGCGCCGACGGTTCGACGTCGTCGCACGGCAGCAGGAAACCGTAATCACGGGCCTGGTGCTGTAACAGGGCGAGGGCTTCGCCGCCGCGACCTTGTCGCAGGGCGGCGTGGATCTGCCCCGCCGTGTCGTCGGGGACGACCGACCAGAAACAGGCGACGCGCCCAGCTTCACGCTGGGCGCGTCGCGACAAAAACCGCACGGTTTGAGGATTTTCAGGGGTGAAGATTTCGAGCCCCTGGCGACTGACGATTCCGACGTAGGCTTGTAACATGATCCGATCACTACCACAGCCGCCCGTCGATGTCAAAAACTGAATTGCCGATATGGGACCCGTTTCGACGATTTTTTCGATCGCGAACGCGGGGGCAGCGGAGACCGACGGTCCCCGCTGCCGGCGATCACGCCGCCAGAGCCGCGGCCGGGGTGGTCGCCTCGGACTGGTATTCACCCATCAGCCAATCGGCTGCCTGTTGAGCCTTCGACGCGGCTGTGAAAATCGCCTTTCGATCGTTTCGAAGTAGAGTGAGCCAGTTCGAGATATAGCCCCCGTGATCAGGGCGGGGTTCGGTCGAGAGGCCGAGCCGGGCACACAGAAACGCGCTCCCCAGTTCGGCGACCAGTTCCTCGGCGGCGTAGGCCGACGAACCAAACCGGCCGGTCAGATTGCGATCGAGCCGGTGGCTGGCGCCAGAAAAATGGGTGAGTTCATGCGACAAGGTCGCGTAATACGCGATCGGATCGCGAAAACTGTCGAACCGGGGGAGGTGGATCCGGTCGGCGTTGACGTCGTAGAACGCCGCCGATCCCCCGTGCTGAATCTCGGCTCCCTGACTGAACAGAACCCGCTCGGCCGCCTGAATCCTTTCTCCTTCCGACAGCGTCTCCCGATTCGGCCGCTCATACCCGTCGACCTGGGCCGCGTTGAAGACCGAGAAGCCCAGCGCCAGCAAGCCACGATCGCGGCGGGGTGTCTCGGCCGATTCATCGTCGGCCGTGCGTTTCCCAGAGCTGTCGATCGGTTTCCACAGCACCACCGTGGTGGCTCGCTCTCCTTTCCGCACGCTGGCCCCCAAGTGTTTCCATTGGGCAAAGGTCGCCCAGTTTCCAGTCGGAAACGCTTTGGCCTCTGCCTGCGCCCAGAGCAGGAGTACGTTGATTCCGCGGTAGGGGCGTTTCGAGACGGCGTTGATCGGGCAAAACCGCTCGGCGTCGGTGATGTGCCACGGCATCCGAAACTTCGGCGCACCAGCCTCGATGGCTGTCACGATCTGGTTGGTCACTCGGGTGTAGATGTCTTCGCGTTCTGTATTCATGGTTTTTCTCCTATTGTGATTATGCAGGTTCGCTGCTGCGAACTTGACTAGGCCCGCGCCAATGAGCGGGGGAATCGCCGTC
>JAPLOC010000596.1 GCA_026692825.1 Planctomycetota bacterium
GGCCTACCGCCATCTGATCGACGTCGCTCGACGGGATTTGCACACTGAAGTCTGTTACTTCCCTCTTCGCGATTCCATCCTTCGCGAAAAGATCTCCGAGGAGGTCATCGTTTCGCGTGCTGCCCGAGCCTACTTGAGTCAGGAATGCGACGGTCTGTTACTGACCGCCGTCTCCCACGACGGTATCCGCTTTCCGATTGTCGAGCTGGTCCGCGAGATCGAACGGCAGCGCCCAATTGGAATGCTGGTGGTCGACGGCGCTCAGGCGTTTTGCCACATTCCGACCGCCGCGATCATCGAACGCGCCGATTTCTTCGTCGCCGGGTGCCATAAATGGCTCGGTGCCTTTGAACCGCTGGGGATCGCGTTTGGCAATCCCACGCTGCTCGGTCCCCCCTCGCGTCGGTTGCCTGAACTCATGCGACGTCACGGAATCGACGACCCGCTGCTGAATTTCACGCAGCAACTCGAGGAGAACGCGCTCGCCGCCAACACCGAAACGGTGAACGTGACCCCTCTGTTCGCGTGCGCTGGCGCTCTGAAAGAGGCGCTCCGAGGAACCGTTTCGATCAAAGAATCCTTCCAGCAGCGTCTACGGAATGCGAACCGGGTTGCCGCAATGGCCGAAGAGGTGGGATGGAAGGCCCTCCGACCAGTCGCCGGGTTTCAGTCCGGAATCCTGCTCCTCGAGCCGACCGCCGATTCCGTCGTCCGACTTTCCCCCCTTGACCTTCGAACGCACTTTCACAACCGACACATCTCTCTCACCGCGTACGAGGGTGGATGCATCCGGCTTTCGATGCCGAACCGTCCGTTCAAATCCAGCGACCTTGGCTCGCTGCGAAACGCCTTGCACTCGGCCGCTACAGCCGACGAATCCGCGCCTGGAGTTCGATGACGCGGCCAGCCTCATGGACGGCACCAGCTCTACTGCTGTGGTGGCGACTGGTCCACAAGGCTTGCGAAACTCTTCGAGTAGAGCAATATCTGTCGCCACCGGGCATCGGCCAATTCCATCGCGTTCGGGTCGAGGTTCAATGTGAATCGCAGCGTTCGGCACTTTTCGTCCAGCTCCTGAACACCCACCGCTCGGTCGCCGTAGATTCCCATGTCGGTCAGCAGATCCGGCTCCCGGCTCAATTCCGACTCCCGAACCAGAGAGACGCACACCCCGTGATTGTGCTGATCCTCGATCCAGGAAAGGATGGACGGGGCAGGAAGTCGCTGTTCGCGCGGCCACAATTCATCCCGCAGAATGACGATTCGCTCGATCGCCACACCGCGCTGGGCCGATTCGAAATTGACCCGCATACTCTGCTGTGCCGGTTCGTCCTGCCAATACTCCGGCGAACGAACCCAGGCCACGGACCGATATTCACGGACGTCAGGACTGCGCAGCAGTTCCTCGTAAACGGTGCGCCAGCCTTCGGTCAGAGAAAAGACAATCTTGCCCGCTGCCAACCCCTCGATCTGTTCAGCGACCGACGAGAATTTCAGCAGTGCGATGCGCCGCAAGATCGGATCGGTCCTTCGAGCGAGCGCCGTCAGTCCCGCGGAAATGTTCTGGTACTGCTCGAACAACTCGGGGTCGGATGCCAGTGAAAGCGGCACCGACAGGCTTTGAATGACCTCGGCCCGTTGCTGCTCTCGTACGTCCTCCTGTCCCAGGTAACTGAGGAACAGTCCGCAGACAATGCTGATAAACGTCCCCAGGATCGCCAACTGAGCCGCAATCGGTCCGAAAGTCGCAACCAGCGCCATGACGATCGATCCAACGACGGCCGTCCCGAGAAAACGGAAGCTGAGTAGTGCCGACTGGCGATGTGGTTTTGGATTCCGCGACATGCGCCGACAATTACGGCAGAATTGTGAGAAAGGCAAGAGGGGCGTCCC
>JAPLOC010000597.1:0-5845 GCA_026692825.1 Planctomycetota bacterium
CGCGGAAGAATGTCACGGGGGACATGTGACCCCCGACCTCGGTCACAGCCAGCTCGACTTGGGGCGTCGACAGGAGAACGCTGGGCTGGGAGTGAATCACACGCCGGGCCGGCTCGTCGGCGAAACTGTTGGCCGCGATGAGGACCGAAAACAGCGTGCAGGCGGAACAAACTCTCTGCGACAGACTCATGAAAACCAACCTCGAATTGAGCGGGACTATTGGGTCATTGCCGTGCGATGAGCGTATGGCTGGACGAGAAATCGTCCGAGATTCGCCGACGCCACTTATGGATTGACAGCGGGCGGAGGGGTGGGTTGCGCGCCTTGCGGCGCACCGGGGGCACCGCCGGGAGGCGGGCCGAAACCTTGGGGAGCGCCCGCCGGGAAGCCACCTGGAGGGGGCGAGACGCCCGCAGGCGGAGCGCCGCCGGGAGGAGCCCCACCTGCGCCTCCGCGGAACACGCCTCCCTGCTGGGGACTGGGGGCCTGGCCACCAAACGGGGCGGCTGCACCATCGGGGGGAGCGCCAAAGCTGTTCGCGTCGGCGGGCGCGCCGGGAGGGGGACCACCACCCGGGGGACCACCACCAAACGGGTTGCCGCCAAAGCCCTTCAGGAAGTCCATCGGGTTGATGCCGGCCGCCGGGCCGGGACCACCTGCCGCCTGGCCCTGTTGGAGCGTCTTGACAAATTCACTCTTTGCGAAGTTCTCGACCGCAGTCTTGATCGAGCCGGGAATCTTCATTTTTACAGTCGCCATGGACTGATCGCTTTTCGCTTCCGTGCTGCCGACGATCTGTTCGGCAATCGGCACAAATTCTCCGGCGCTCACAAAGGTTGCCATCATCTGCATCTGAGCCTTTTGCTGGGCGAACTGCGCCTTTCCTTCCTGGAGGTTTTTGGAGATTTCCCCCGCGATCCCCGAAGCGGCCGTCGCGTCGACGCAATTGGCTCCGAATGTCAGATCAATGTCTTGCGTCAAATTCATTGAGAATTGGACCGCCTTGATCTTTCCTTTGGCGAGCGCGGGGAACCCGCCAGCCGCCGCCCCCCCTGGCGCGGGCATGCCTGGCATTCCGGGAGGACCACCACCGGGGCCACCCATTGTCATTCCTCCGGGGGGACCTCCAGGAGGCCCACCGGGGGCTCCGCCTGGCATGCCTGGCGGCATCGCCCCGGGAGGCCCACCGCCTGGTGCCCCCGCGGGGGGGCCGCCGGCCGCTGCGGGGGGCATCATCGGGTTGTCGAACAGCTTGTCAAACTTCGAGCGGTCTTTGGGAACGAACGCGACTGTGAGGTGCTGTGTGTTGTCGATGAAGTCCAGATCCTCCCGGCGGGCCAGATTCTTGCCCTTGTCGATAATTCGTTTGATTTCACTCTCCTTTGCCGCGACGAATCGATACGGATCGGGACTGTAAACCGCCACGGCGTTGTCGGCCGCCAACTTCGGCTTCATGTACGTCTTGCCGCTGTAGGTAATCGGATCAACGTTTTCGCCCCGGGTGCGTTGCGAATCGCTCATGGGCACTTTGGTGCGAATCACGATGACGATTTGATCTCCCGGATTCGCGTTTCCTCCCATTGCTCCTCCCGGCATCGGGCCACCGGGCATTCCACCACCGGGCATTCCCGGCATTCCGCCACCCGGCCTGGCCCCTCCACCGGGGAAGTCCGTCGTGCCGAAGTAGCCCAGTGTCACCGTGTCGATATCCGTGACAGCCAATCCCATGTTCTTCTGGAACCCCGCGAGCGCGCTGTCGACCTCAGGCTTGACCATGGGCATGGACACGATGCCTTGGGCGAACGGCGAACTCCATGCGTCGGCAACCCGCAGTTGGAAAAACACCTCCGTTTCCGGGTTCAGAAACACGGTGTCGAACTTGTTCGCTGGCTCCGCCTCCTCAAACATCGACATCGCGAAATAGCCGACCCCGCCGATCGCTCCCATCACCATCAGCGAAATCGCCGCGATCAGCGCCGGCTTCTGCCAGTTGACCGGCTTCGATTTTCCCTTTTTCGCGGGAGTCTTTTTGCCCGAAGCGGCACCCCGGCGGGAACCCGCGCGGCCCCGGGAGACGGGACGCTCGTCTTCCTCCTCCTCGTCTTCTTCCTCTTCCGGTTCATCTGGCTCGTCGGGTTCCTCGACGCTCATGAACGCCAGCTCTTCGTCTTCCTCCTCCGGCGGAGGCTTGATGACAAATGCGAAGGAGCATTTGGGACAGGGGAGCTTTTTGCCGACCGCTGCCCGCGATTTGATCTTCAGCTTCTGCTTGCACTTCGGACACTGAACCTGGAATGCGTCGCTCATGGGGCAGGGGGTGCCTTTGTAGGCTGGAGGGCAATGGGGGCGCTATCGCTCTACGCGGAAACGGTTTCCGCAACCGGGATTCTAGCGGACGGTCCGACTGTCCACCATTCAGTTCCCGTCATCCCGGCGCACATACCCTGCCGACGATTGAAAAAACCGCTGCCGCCGTTTCGCCACCTCGGCCTGCCCCTGATTGGCGGACCGCAAGTCGTCGAGATTGGCGGCGCACACCCGGCAACCGACTGTCCGAAGGTGGAACTCCACGTAGTCCGCCAGTTCGTTGGATACGACTCCCAGCAGGAAACTGCCGAGCTGGTGCCGCGTCGGGCAACTCAACCGATTCCGTCGCCAGATCTCGCTCACCGTATGACCATGCGCATCCTGTTGGCTGCGCAACCGGGCCAACCGCTGGCGCAACGGCTCCGAATCGCGCAACTGCTGCTCCAGCGCGCTCATCCGCTCCACCGGCAGTCCCTCATCGAGAAACGCCAACAACTCCGAATCGGTAGGAATGGCCATATGGGAATTCTACAACCCCCCCCAGCCCAAAATCCAACCATCTTCCCGCCTTCATCCTTCATCCTTCATCCTTGCCATCAAGTAGTGCCCCACCCCCCACTCCTCGCCGCCGCCAAAGTCGAATAGCTCCGCGCACGCCATGAAGAACATTCGCCACCGTTGAAACCACAGCGACGCCTTGTCGGCTCCATATGACTCAGCCAGAATTGGAAACACCGCGTCTCGATTCGCATCCTGCTGGGCCAACCAGGCGTTGCACGTTCGCGCGTAATGCCGGCCATTCCAGCGCCAATGTCGCTCCAATTTCAAATCCCGCTGAAACCGTGCGATGAGGCCATCCGCCGGCATGATCCCCCCTGTGAAGAAGTACTGCCCCATCCAATCATCAGGACCATCGGTCTCGAACGTGTATGCCAGCCGGTCGTGCGTGAAGATATGGATGAATAGCTTTCCTCCTGGTTTCAGCCAGCCGGAAATCCGCCGCAACAGCTCTTCGTAGTTGCGCATGTGTTCAAACATTTCGACCGAAATCACCCGGTCGAAGACACCGTCCGCCGCGAAGTCGTTCATGTCGGCTGTCAGCACGCGAACGTTCGTCAATCCCCGGCTTGCCGCCAGGCGTTCGATTTCCCGTCGCTGCGGAGCCGAGTTGGACACAGCCGTGATTCGCGATTGGGGATACCGAGCGGCCATGAAGAGCGTCAACGAACCCCAGCCGCACCCCAGCTCCAAAATCTCGGCACCGTCAAACAGCTCGGCTCGCTCACAGGTGACTTCCAGTGCCCGCCGTTCCGCAGTTTCGAGGTCGGTCACCCCCGCATCCCACAGACAGCAACTGTATTTCCGGTGTGGTCCCAGCACGAGTTCGAAGAAGGCGGGGGGAACTTCGTAGGGCTGCTCGTTCGCTTTCTCCGGAACCAGCGCGACCGGACTGGCCCGCATCATGTCGACAAAGCGTTCGATTGAAGCCTGATTCGCTTCGCACTCCAGCCGGTCGGGATGCAGCAGCCGTTGTCCGCAGAGTTGGCGAATCCCGCGTCGGATGATCCAATCGGGCAGACGTCCCTGTTCGGCCAGTTTGGCTCCCCAGCTAGTCAGGCTCATCGTGTCGCCTCCTCAATTTTGGGGGGCCAGGCAAAGAAGACGCTGGTCGTTCGCTGGTAGTCGCGATAGGCGTCGCCCCGCGACTTCAAAGACTGTGCCTCAGTCGGGGGAATTCCCGTCACCCGGGTCAAAAAGAAGTACATCACGGTCGGTCCCAACAAGGTCAGCCAGCCCCAGGGGGCACCGCTCGCGAACCCCACATAGGCCCACCAGTGAATCCACTCAAAAAAGTAGTTGGGATGGCGGGAGTAGCGCCACAATCCCGCGCGACACACTTTTCCCCGATTGGCCGGGTCGAGTCGAAACCGCTGCAACTGGCGGTCCGCGATCGATTCTCCCAGAAACGCGATTCCCCAGATGGCCAGTCCCACCCAGTCCGCCGTTGTCATCGCGCTCTGCGGATTGGTCGCCGCAAGCAGAATCGGCAGCGCGAACAGCACACTCCAGAACGCCTGCAATTGAAAGAAGCCGAACATCAGCCACTGAGCCTTTGGTCCCCATTGTTCTTTCAAGGTCTGATATCGGCCATCCTCGGTCATCTTCAACAGTCGCCGCGCGATGTGCAGCGAGAGGCGCAGCGCCCACAAGAGAATCAAAGCCGCGAGCAGTCCGCGACGGGTCGGGTCGCCATCCGAGGCCACACCACAGAAAAACGCCCCGAGAACGCCCACCCCAGTTCCCCAGGCGACGTCCACAATTCCCGCGTCGCCACGAATGCGTTGCAGCAGCCACAAGGCCGCCATCAGCGCGATCATCACTCCCCAGCCTGCCAGTATCGCGAGCCAGAGGTTCATACTACGGACTCCACGCGGGAGAACCGTGACTTCATTTGCGAAACCGACGATTCTCTCGGCAGCGGCGCGCAATCGATGACGCCTCCCCGCCATCCCGATTTCGCGAACATCAGTTGCGACAGTCCGATATACCGTTCCCGGAACGCCGCTTCACAGTAACAGAAGTAGTATTCCCAGATCCGCAGAAATCGCTCGTCAAATCCCAACGCCCGCACTTCGACCATCCGCTCGTGAAAGCGTGCCCGCCAGCAGGCGAGTGTGCGGGCGTAATGCTCGGCAAAGTCTTCCAGATGCAATGGGTACAGGTCACTGGTGCGGGCGGCCGCCCCCGTAAGCGCCGCCGCCGTCGGCAGGCATCCCCCGGGAAACACATACCGCTGGATAAAGTCGGTCGAACGCAGATATTCGGCGTACCGTTGTTCGAACATCATGATCCCTTGCAGCAGCATCACGCCGTTGGGTTTGAGCAGTTCGCCGCACTTGCGGAAAAAGGTCTCGTAATACTTGTGTCCCACCGCTTCGATCATTTCGATCGAAACCAGCTTGTCGTACGATCCGGTCAGGTCGCGATAGTCGCACAACACCACTTCGACGCGGTTTCCAAGTCCCGCTTCCCGCACCCGTCGCGTCGCCAGGTCGAATTGCTCTTGGGAGATTGTCGCAGTTGTGATCCGGCAACCGTAATGCTCGGCGGCATAGACCGCGAATCCCCCCCAGCCGGTCCCGATCTCCAACAGATGATCGTCGGGGCCAAGTTGCAGTTTGCGGCACACACGGTCAATTTTCTCGATCGACGCTTCGAACAGCGTACTCTCCTCTGTGGGGAAAATCGCGCTGGAATACATCATCGTCTCGTCGAGAAACAACTGAAAGAAGTCGTTCCCCAGGTCGTAATGCGCGGCGATGTTCCGCCGGCTGCCGCTTTTGGTGTTTTGTCGCAGCCAGTGCCAGCAGCGTGCCCCAAAACCCGCGACTCGCGCCAGTCCGGTATCCATACCCGCCAGAATGGACTCGTTACGCACCAGGAGGCGAATGAGCGAAATCAAATCATCGCATTCCCAGTCACCTTCGAGGTACGACTCCGCGGCTGCCAGACTTCCTCCCAGCAGCATGCGCCGAAA
>JAPLOC010000597.1:5859-8874 GCA_026692825.1 Planctomycetota bacterium
GAAAGAGGCGGGAATTTCGGACGGAAACCCGGCACTCGAGTTGTTCCAGCCCATCCGTCCCTGCCACCCCGAGAGCACACGTCGATCCGGTTTCATCTAGGGTGATCTGTCCGCCGCGCAATTGTGCCAGTTGGGTCACGACCAGATCGCGTGCCTTGCGATCGAGCCAGGAGGCTGGTGTCGAAGAGAGCTGAGAGGTCATTGGAAGGGAGTCTGATCGCATTCCGCGATCTCCTTTTCAGGTTTGGTTCCCGGATGGGGAACGTAGGGAACCTTTTTGAGCCACAACCGCAACGCCTGCCAGTAGATCGCCAGGAACACCCGCAGGGTGATCCAGGGAAATCGCAGCAGCAACCCGTTCAAATTCCAGCCAGTGATCTCCCGCCTTCGCAAATCGATTTTTGCTGTGAACAACAGGTCGTCACGTCGGCGGTTTTGGATTTCGACCGACAATTCGGTCCCCGGTGATGTGACTTTCCAGGCATAGTCCATATTCATCCCCAGGAAGGGAGAGACATGAAATGACTTGGGATGGCGGTTCGTGAGGTGGCGGTGTGCGGGCTGATCTCGAAAATCGAGAACGTAGCAATGTTCCTCCCCCCAGGGAGTGTTGTGAACCTCCGCCACCACCGACTCGACTCGCTGGTCCGACGCGTCGAAGCAGTAATAGAAGCTAACGGGATTCATGACGTGACCGTAGTAGCGTAGCTGTGTCAGGAGGCGAATTGGACCGGAAGGGCGGTTTCCCAGTTGACGTTCCACCAGATCGCGGACCGATTCGTCCAGAGGCTGGCGGCAGTCCCCTAGATGGTCGGCTCGCCGAAACCACGCGAAGGCTGGACCGTTCGCCGACCAGAGCCAACGGCCTCGAAACACCTGGTCGAGTTCCGCCAGATCAAGATACATCAGGTAGAGTCGGTAATCGAACTCGTGTCGCGTCGGGCAGAAACGACAATGTCGGACGATTCCTTCGTAGATAGCGCTGTGCATCGATCCGGTTCCGTTCAGAGAGTTCGGCAAACGGCCAATGCGCTTTTGACGCCATCTTCGTGAAAGCCATTCCCCCAGTAGGCACCGCAAAACGAGGTTCGATTGTGGTTCAGCAGTTCCGCATGCCGCCGTTGGGCCGCCGCCCGTTGCGTCGTGTAGATCGGATGATGGTAGACGTACCGTCCGAGGACTCGTTGCGGATCGATCAGCGCGTCGGAATTCAGCGTCACGCAGTACACGTGCTTCTTCGTCAGGCCTTGCAGCAGATTCATGTTGTAGGTCAACGTCGCCTGGTCGGCCGGCCCGTTCGGAACATGGTAATTCCAGGCGGCCCACGCCCTGCGACGCCGCGGCAGCACGCTGATATCCGTGTGCAGAATCACGTCGTTTCTCTGGTACGGGAATTTGTCCAGGATTTCACGTTCGGGCGGTGACGCGTCGGCCAGCAGCCGCAGTGCCTGATCGCTGTGACATGCCAGGATCACATGGTCGAACGACTCAGTACCCCGCTGTCGACTGTCGAGTTCCACGCGGTCGGCGAAACGGCGGACCGATGTGACTGGGGTGCTGAGATGAATGCGATCTGCGAACGGCAGTGTCAGTTTTCGCACATATTCGCGGGAGCCGCCGCGAATCACCCGCCAAGTTGGTCGATGGGTGACGCTGAGTAGACCGTGGTTCTTGTAGAACTCGACAATGAATCGGATCGGAAACTGGCTGAAGACCCCGGGAGGACACGACCAGATCGAGGCCCCCATGGGAATGAGGTAGCGATCGGCGAACGATCGCGAGTAACCATGGTGCTTCAGGTAATCGCCAACCGTCTGCGCGTCGTCCGGTTTTTCGAGAAGTCGGGGAGATTCTCGATTGAAACGCAGAATGTCGTAGATCATCCCTAGAAAGGCGGGTCGCAGCAGATTTCGTTTCTGGACGAACATCCCTCCCAGGCTCGCGCCGTTGTACTCCCAGCCGGTCTGGTCGCACCGCACACTGAAGCTCATGTCCGAATCCTGCCACTCGACTCCCAATTCCTCTAAAAGGCGGATGAAATTGGGATAGGTCCAATCGTTGAAGACGATGAACCCCGTGTCGATGGTTGCCGACTCACCCTCGAATTCGACGTCGACCGTGTGGGTATGACCTCCCGCGTAGTCTCCCGCCTCGTAGACGGTGATATCGTGCCGACCGTGCAGCGCGTGGGCCGCGGTCAACCCGGAAATTCCTGAACCAATAATCGCAATTCGCAATGGACACCCAATCAACCAGCGGCTTCGAGATGAACCACACCGACACCGCGCTGCATTTTTTCTATCGCCCGCATTTCAATCTGCCGAACCCGCTCCTTGCTCACTTGAAGCACGTCGGCGACAACCTGCAATGTAGCCGGTTCGGATCCGGGTTGCAGTCCAAATCGCAACGCGACAACCATCTGTTCCCGGTCGTTGAGTTCATTTTCCATCAATTGCTTGACGGCGGCAGTCTGTCGGGTTTTCTCGGATTCGATGACTACCGGATCGGTATCATCTGGCGAATTCGCCAGCATTTCCGAAATCCCCAGCGTGCAGCGCGACTGCTCCGTCCGTCGTTTGCGGATGATGCGAAAGAAATCCCGCTGGACGGCGTGCGTGGCATAAGTACTGAACCGGAATCCCCGGGCGAAGTCGAATTTCTCGACCGCGTTGAGCAGCGCCACATTGCCATCGCTGACCAGATCGTCAAACGAACAAATCTCGTTCGCGAATCGGCGGGCTATGGAAACCACCAACCGCAGATTCGAACGAATGATCCGTTCTCGCACTTGACCCGCCAGTTGAACCAACTCCTCGACCTCCCGTGCCAATTCTCCATCTGGACGCGCCGCATCCAGTCGAGCCCGCAAGGCATTGGCTCGATACTTGAACAGATTCATCAGCCGGAACAGTTTCTGTTCTTCATCGGCCGTGAGCAAGGGGGTGTTGTAAAGTTCTGCGAAATATGCCGGAACATCCGGCGGCGCCATTCGCGTGCGACCGGCACCCGTAGGAG
>JAPLOC010000598.1:0-6421 GCA_026692825.1 Planctomycetota bacterium
TTTTACCCGGGTCGCGGTATAGAATTCACTCAACGCAATTTCAAACGACCATTTTCCCGCCAGCGCTCCCGGGACCATGTCCTCTTCAACGAATCACGAAACCACCTCAACACGCCGGCCGCTGCCCGGTTGGGGTCGCGACTCGTCTCAGGTCGAGGAGGCGCTCAACGGCTCCCCGGACGCACCACAGGCACCCGTCGGAAACACCACCGGGCAGCGGACGCCCCTTCCAGGGTGGTCAATCAGCCCGATCTCCGACGCACCGACCGACTCCGCATTCGAATTCCAGTCGTTTCCCGAGGGAGACGACGCCCCGGATGCCGTCACCGAAACCACCCCCGACGCAGATTCCGTCTCATTAGAACCCGCGCGTGCCAGCCGGGCCGCGCTCCCGGGATGGAGCGCGAATCCCGCGCCAAATGCGAGGGCTGTTTCAGAGATCCCTCTCACGGCCGGAAACGAGACAATTTCGGGGGAAGCGGTTTCAAACTCCCGCTTCCTGACGGGCTCGGCTCCATCAACATGTCTCAACGCGGATGACGCAGAACCCGCCGTCGACTTCATTCCGGTCGCGACCCTGGTGACCGACGTTGCGCCGCGACGGCGTCGCCGTGCCGAATTGCTGGGGCTGGGGGCGATCTTTTCCATCGCCCTGCACTTCGTGGCGGCCACCCTGCTGGCAACCGCTTCGTATGACTTGTGGTCAGAGCCGCTGCGAAACTGGGTTGAAGCCCGGCTCGAAACCGAAGTGCCGCTCGAACTTCCCGAACTGGAGATCGCCGACGTCGAACTCGCCGACCCCGTCGAGCGGGAAACCGCATCGGGACTCGCGATCAACGCCCAAAGTGTCGGTGCCGAGAAATCCGCGATCGCGGAGCAGAAAATGGCCCCGCTCACTTTCCTGGACGCCATAGACATCGAAACAGTCGCCCCACGGGCTATGTTTGATATCCCCGCCGGCCTGGAAATCGACCAGCGGATCGTGGTCCAGGGAACGACCGGAGATTCGCTGGTCGAAGTCGAGGCGGCGCTCGACCGGATCACCCACGAAATCGCCACCCAACTACAGGAATCGAAAGTGCTGGTGGTCTGGCTGCTTGACGCGTCCGACAGCTTGAAGAGCCAGCGGACACGCATCGCCGACCGACTCGACCGTGTTTACCGCGAGCTGGGGGCACTTGAGGAGAATGGCCGGGTCCTGCCCCACCACGACCAGGGATTGACCTCCGCCGTCGTGGCCTACGGCAACCAAACCACGTTTCTAACGAACGAACCGACCAGCGAGTTCGAACGGGTCCGGAAGGCGGTTCGCTCGGTCCCATCGGACCCGACCGGAGTGGAGAACGTCTTTACCGCAGTCGAGCAGGTCTTGAAACGCTGGGGCAAGCTCCGGACGACCGAATCGCGCAATGTGATGCTGGTCGTGGTGACCGACGAGACGGGAGACGATTTCGCCGAGCTCGAACGATCGATCCTGTTGTGCCGGCATACAGGGGCGAAGGCGTACGTGGTCGGCCCATCGGCGATATTCGGCCGCCGCCAGGGCTTCGTTCCGTATGTCGCACCGGAGGATGGCAAGACGTATCAGTTGCCGGCATGAGTTCCTTTCGTCGTCGATGGGTCCGTATGGACTGTCGCGGCTCGTGCGGGAAACGGGAGGCGTCTATTTTCAGACAACGCTCACCACCAGCGCCGCGTTTTCCCCCACGGGGATTTTCAACCCCGCCGATGTGAAACCGTTCGCTCCTGACTACCACTTCAGCACGCCGCAAGAGTACATCCGCGATGTCGGCCGCCATCCGCTACGGGCGGCGGTGATGCGGGCGGCCGAACTGAGTCGGAAGGGAAAGGTGCAGGGAACTCCACCGTTGGAAATGCGGGTCGCGCCGGGAAACTACCTGGCCCGTCTGACAGAAATGCAGAAACCGCTCGCCGAGTCGGCGTACGCGATTGACGAAATGCTCGCGGGCTTCACCCCGGCGGTGGAACGGGAATACGCCAAGGAGACGCAGCCGCGCTGGCAGGTAAACTACGATCTCTCATTAGGGCGTCTCTTGGCGATGAAAGTCCGGGTGAGTGAATTCAACATCGCCTGTGCCCAGCTCAAACAGCTCGGTGCCGGCGAGGTGGAACAAAAGACGAATCATTGGATCTTCCGACCGTCGGCGGAGCAGTTCGCTGGCGGGGCGGCGTCACGGCGGATGGCCCGCGAGTCGGAACGGCTGTTGAAGCGGGTTGTTGAGACGGCACCGGGAACCCCCTGGGCGGTGTGGGCGCAACGGGAGTTGAGTCAGCCCCTGGGAGTTGAAGTACTGCACCGTTTCGACCCGCCACCCAAGCCGGCCGAGCAGCGGCCCGCTCCCCCGGCGGCTCCCGCGACACCGGGGAAGAAGCAGGTGCAATTGGCGAACGATCCTATGAAACGCCCGCCGCCGGCACGCCCCACACCCCCTCCCCCGCCGCCGAAACTTCCGAAACTTTAGGTTCCCGTTGAGGATCAAATCCTTCGTTTTGCAGGGCTTTGTCGCGGCACGCGACATTCGGTGCGGAGGCCAGTCCTTCGAAGAACGTAGCCCGCACTTTCCAAGTGCGCGGCCCGATGTGCTGGCGGCGGTCGAGAGACACGCTGTGGGTGGCCCACGACTTTGACCGAACCGTTCGAAGCATGACCAACGTTGAACGGATTGGCACAGCGGCAGCGCCACGGGTTGTTCGCATCGCCCTGGGGCGCGTTTTTTCGCATCGGACGCACACCGGGGCCGGCACTCAGAGAGTACCGCCTACGTTGTTTCGGTCGCTGCCTGCCCGACAGGAAGAACGACTGGCGCTGCCGCTGGAAACTCGACGCCCCCTGCAACTCAATCGCAGACGGATGCCGCGGCCAGCGATCCCGGCGCGCCAGTAACGCCGCGCATGTTACCCCCCCAGGCGCGGAGTTGAAAAAACAAGAGCGGGTGATGGGGATCGAACCCACGACAGCAGGCTTGGGAAGCCAGCACTCTACCACTGAGTTACACCCGCGAAGGAGCCGGTTGGCCACGCGGAGCTAACGTACAAACAGCGGGGCGACCGGTCAAGTAACCGACACGTGTTTGACCTGCGACGGCACCAAATCGGTGCCCAATGTTCCGCCTTTCGCTTGCATTCGACAGTTTCTACATCCATCCCTGCACATCCCCACAACCACGAGATCTTGAGCGTGACTGACAACTCGGCGGATGCCCGGCGGAATGCTGTCGATCGGCCTGATGCCCAGACCGGGGTGAATTCCACGTCTGAGGGTTCTTCCAGTCCGCCCGTCAAAGCAGGACATGCCTCTCCCAAGAGAATTCTGATTGGGCTGGCGCTGGGGGCCGGTCTGGGACTAGTCGCGAACTTCGTGTTCCGCACACCGGTTGTCGCGGGGGCCGACAGTCCGCTCGATATCGACCTCAACGGAATCGACGACCGTCTCGACTGGTTCTGCGCCAACATCGCCGACGTTATCGGGAAACTGTTCCTTCGGCTGATGTTCATGGTGGTGCTGCCGCTCGTCGTTTCGGCGCTCGCTCTCGCGGTCGTCGAAATCGGAGATCTGCGAAAGTTAGGGCGTATTGGCGTGCGGACCCTGGCGTTCTCGGGACTGCTGTCCGCGTGCGCGGTCCTACTCGGTTTGTCATTGGTCAATCTGATCAAACCGGGCGCGTCCCTGTCCGAAACGAAGCGGACCGAACTGGTCGATCGCTACGCCGGCAGATCGACCGACGTGGTGAAGCAGGCCGAACGGTCGAAGAGCGGGCGCGACATCATCGTCGACATGATTCCCGAGAATCCGCTGCAGGAAATGGTCGGCGCGGTCGATGGCAGCTCGAAAGGGAACGGCATGCTCGCCGTCATGTTCTTTGCGCTGTTCCTCGGGGCGGCGATTGCCGCCAATCCAGAGAAATGCGGCGTACTCATCGGCTGGCTCGAAGGACTCAACGCGGTCGCCATGGTCATCATTGGCTGGGCGATGGTACTGGCGCCACTCGGGGCGGGCTTCCTCGTCTTTTCCATCGTCGCCCGGCTCGGTTTTGATGTGTTGATCACACTCTTCTGGTTCGCGCTGACAGTGCTGACCGGGTTGTTGCTGCAACTGGTGGTGGTCTACCCGATCGTCATCACGCTCTTCAGCCGGTTTTCTCCCCTGGCGTTCTTTCGTGGGGTTGCCGAGGCGATGGAAGTCGCGTTCGGCACCTCTTCGTCGAACGCGACGCTCCCCACCGCGCTGCGTGTGGCGGAAGACAACTTGAAACTCCCCCGGGAAACTTCACGCTTCGTTCTCACCGTCGGTGCGACGGGCAACCAGAACGGCACGGCTCTTTACGAAGGTGTGGTCGTGCTGTTTCTCGCCCAGGTTTTTGGTGTGGAACTCACGACGGGTCAGCAACTTCAGGTTGTATTGATGTCGATCCTCGCGGGGATCGGCACCGCGGGAGTCCCCGGCGGTTCATTGCCATTAATTGTCGTGCTGATGCGGTCAGTCGGAGTCCCAGGCGAGGGGATCGGCATCATTTTCGGCGTCGATCGGATCCTCGACATGTGCCGAACGGTGTTGAATGTGACGGGAGATCTGGTCGTCGCGACGTGCGTGGCGGGAAACGAGCGGGCCAAAGAGGCGACTGATACGTAGCGTGGGTTTTCTTTTCCGCACGCTGTCAAACCAGACGACTCGCGTCCCCTGCACCGGCCGGTTCGATGGTGAAGGACAAAACCCCATCCGACTCGGGCGCAATGTCTCGTTTTCGGCCACGTGGAGTACAAGTTGCAGAGGGAGTCGAGCTTCGAGCGGCAGCGATGGTGGTTTTTGGGTGTGGCCCTGGTGCCCTGGATTCGCGTTGGGCGTCCAGCGGGGCCGGCTCGCCGCGGCGAGCCGACTACGTTGATCTTGTTTTCGGAACGACCGTTCCGGGCCATCCGGTGCTGTAGGAGGCCAAGTCGGCGGCGGTCAGTCGACCGTCGTGCAGGGCGGATGCGACCAGAACTCCCGCGACTCCCGTGGCCGCTTCCTGGACCAAATCCAAACGGTGTCGCACTCCTCCCCCGGTGATCAGGCGGGTGTCGGGGAATTCCTGCAGAATCGACTGACACAAGTCGGCGGTCTGAATCCCTTCACCAACCCCCACGCCGGCAAGGTCCAAAATGATCAGGCCGTCGACACCCGCGTTCAACACGACCCGCGCGATCGACAGCGGTTCCCAGCCAATCCAGCATCCCGGGGCAACCAATGGCTGGCCCCGTTTTAAATCCAGACTGAAGATCACCCGCCCGGGCGCGACTTCAGCCACGATTTTCTCCAGCGTCTCGGGGCTGGCACACGACTCCAGCCCCACCACCACGCGTTTCGCGCCGGAGTCCAGGATCCTCCGCGCGACTTCGGGGCTGTTCACGCCAGCGTCAATCAACAGTTCAAACTCCGCGCCGGCAAGTTGCCGGTACGTCTCCCAGCCGGGCTCTCCACGCACGATCGCGTCGAGGTCGGCGACATACAGCGTGGTGAGTCCCAACTGGTCGCGGAACGCGCTGGCGATCGACAGCGGGTCGCTCCCCGGCACCAGCCGGCTTTCGATCGGGCGATACGACTCCCGTCGGCCGCCGATTCCCCGGACGACGACGCCATTCAACAGATCCAGGACTGGAACGACACGCACAGGCGTTACCTAGGCTTTCATGCCCGCAGGTGTCCCTCTCAACGAACCAATCGGGCGGATGCCCGCCGCGTAGCTCCACCACCACGCCGTCGGCAGTGAGGCCAGTCCGATGAAAATCACGTTGACCAGGGCGTACAGCCCCAGCCACATGACCGTTCCCTCACGGAATCCATAAGCGTGCAGACCGACCCCGAGTTCGTTCACCCCGAACCAGCTCCAGGCGGTCATGATGTTGCCACCGATGGCCAAGGCAGCGAGTCCCCGGTCCTTGACCATTCCGCCCCAACGGGCATGCAACACCAGCGAGTTCCACAACACGATGATCAGCGCGCCATTCTCTTTGGGATCCCAGCCCCAGAACCGACCCCACGAGTCGTCGGCCCAGAGTCCACCCAATACCGTTCCGACGAAACTCAGCATGATCGCGCAACACAACGTGCCGTAAGTCATGGAAGTCAGCGTCGCGCGGGTCTTGGCGGTCGAGAAGGGAGTCAAGACCCCGTGGAAAATGTAAAGCGTTCCCAGTGTTCCCGCGACGAATGTCGCCGTGTATCCGAGCGCGATCGTGACCACGTGCGTCGCCAGCCAGAACTGCGTGTCCAGCACCGCCTGCATGACCGTGAACGTGTCTCCGTCCCCCGCCAGGGTGAACGAGATGTACAGCGTGATGAAGCCAGCGACCGATGCCACCGCGTTCCCGATCCCCATCCGGAAGATCCACTCCAACACCAGACCCGCCACGACCGCTCCCC
>JAPLOC010000598.1:6443-9070 GCA_026692825.1 Planctomycetota bacterium
ACCGCGGAAGAGTACAGATTGGTGACCGGCGGACGTCCCGAAATGTACATCCGCCCCATCAGGGACGCGGTGTGCAGGACGAAGATCACGAGAAGTCCGATGAACGTGGCCCATTGCACCGGCCGACCGACGCCAGCCACCGCCATCAACCACCCGATCAGCGTCCCGATTCCCGCCAGCAGGTACAGGGTCCACGCGATCTTGAATGGTGCCACCCGGTTGTAAAACGCCTCGAACCCCGTCTTAGCCGGCTGGTATTCCGCGGGACGAGTGTCGGCGATCAGGTCGAGATAGCTTCGCACCGCCCGGTTGAACACCTGCGGCTTTTCTTCCGCGTAACTCGTCAGAATCTCATTCCACAGCGCGACCGCGCGGGACGGATCCTGCTGCTTCAAGATCTTCGCGAGGATGTAATCCCGCTCGGTTGCGGTCACGAGCGGTTTCCATTCCACAAGGTCGTGCTTCCCGTCGGAACTCACCATTGGTACCGCCAGGGGGGGCAGCCCCTTCATCAGCTTCTGTTCGTTCGACTCAACCATCGCCCGTACCCGGGGGGCCTGCGCGCGAAACGCCTCGATCAGCTCGGCGTCGGGATTGGCCGGAAACTGCTTGACCGCCATTGAGGCTTCCACAGCGGTATACGCCCGGATGCGTCGGTCCAAATCGAGCATCTTCCGCTCGAAGGCGTCGAAGTTCTGTTGAGCGGCCGCGTATTCCCGATCGATCGCGCCCGCCACCGCGCCGGCTCCCGCCTTGGCGATCGCCTTTTGATTGACCCGGGCGATTTCCTGTGCGATCACCTTCGCGTCGGCTTTCACGTCGGTCCGCACGATCACTCGCGCGATCAGTTTCGCGATCAGCCGCGCGTCCACGTTACCCTTCGCGTTCTCAATCTCCGAGGCGATCTCGGAAGCGATCTCGGTGGAATTCCCGGCGACTTTCGCGTCCGGAATGTCGCCGACCGCGTCTTTGGTCACTTCACTCGCGATCGCTTTCGCCACCTCGGTTCGCAGCGCGATCTCCTTTTCATTCCCCCGTTTCTCGCGCAGCCGGTCGACCTCAGCGTGGAATCTGTCGGCCTGTTTGGCAATCTCCCGTCGCGAATACAGATGGCTCTTCCGCCATTCCAACTGGAAGAAATCCGCCATTTCCGGGTTGTCAATCCGGAACACCTTGTGGAATTCCGAACGCGGGGTTCCATCCTTCTGGTCCGAAGCCCCCGACATCACGTCAAAGAGCCAGCGGATCGCCGTCAGTTTCGTGCTTCCCGTGTCGGGCACATTGTCGTGATTCGAAATCACCTGCATGGTGTTGCGGGCGAGTGAATCGATCGGCTTGATTCGCCCCTCGTACACCACGGGAATCTTCGCCGCCTGTTCGAGGTCAAAGTCACCAAAGCCGGTCTTCCGGCCGAATCCTTCACCAATCACCATCGCCACGCACGCCAAAACGGCCAGCCCCGCGAGAATCCAGTCGGCTGTGCCCGGACGTGTCGGCAACAGGACAGGTTCCGCGGTTTGGGCGACCGGTTTGCCAGAGATGGTGTCCGCCGGTGAATCGACGGCACGACCACGCGCCGACCGGCCGAGGAATCGAAACAGGGTCAATCCGAACTGAAACAACATGCCCACCGCGACGATCATGCACGAGACATAGGGAATCATCCAGCCGGTGTTCGTCACCACCTGCAGACCGGTCGCTTCCTGACCCGTCAGTGGATCCTGCATGTAGTTCGACTGATAGAACGTCTCCCCGCCGTACCGCAACGGGTTGTTCATCCAGATGTGCCGCTGCACCGACATGCCACCATCGGTCAGCACCACATCCGACGAGTAATTCTTCGCCGTGTTGGTGCCGATGTATTTGTCAAACCGCACGTCGGTCAGTTGCACCGAGAACGGTTTGTAGGCGCGTTTGAATCGCAGCGCGACGTCGTACTTCTTGCCATCGACTTCCAGCAGTTGCGGCTTGGAAAGCTCATACAAAAACGGCGGGGTATTCGCCCGAATCTCGGCATCGGTCCAGCCCGAACGGGCCCGCGAATCCTGAAATCGCGTCGCCAACATGTTGAACAGGTAGACCCCCAGACTCTCGCTGGTTCCCTTCTTGCGGAACTCGACATAGACCGACGTGTCGTCCACCGCTTCGGACTTCACCCCGGTCGAAGCGGTGATGCGTGTCGCCTGCGTGGTGAGGCCCAACCCCTTGGTCGCCGGGTTTTCCACTTTGCCGTCGGTCCCGCCAACCGGCCCCATCCGGGAGTTCTGCAGGTAGTCGACCACCACCACGTCAAACGGCAGTTCGTCACTGGTGATCAGCGGATCGCCCTTCTTGCACTGGAAAATCGACCGCAGACTCTCGGGCATCTTGCGGCAAAATGACCGCGAGAAAAACGGGTGAATGGTGTCTTCGAACGGCTCCATCAGTCGCGACTGGGGAATCGCCGTCGTGGTGTCTTTGTCGGGAGCCGACTGGTCGACCACCGCGAGTTCCACCTCACGAATGTCCTGCAGGTAATTGACCGTCTCCCCTTCCTTGATGTGCATCTGAGCTTCTTCGGCGGAAATCCCGACCAGGATTTCACTGAACATCAACAGGCCGATACCACCGTGCAGCAGAACCACTCC
>JAPLOC010000599.1 GCA_026692825.1 Planctomycetota bacterium
GCCACTGCGTGGCATCGACGGCCAGCGGCGTCGGCTCCCTTCGGTCGCACTCTTCGCCCGTGCGTCTGCCGTCGTCGGAGTGGTCATCATTGGGGCTCGTCCCGGGGGTCCCCGATGATGACCACTTCGACGGCGGAGGGATCGAGGGGATCGCCGTCCTGCGTCTCACCCTGGCCCCTGTCAGTTCTGTCACCCCGGGAAGAATCACCCCCGAAGCCGCGTCGGTCGACCGGCCCCCGCACAATCGCGATTCCCGTCCCCGCCTGCTGTTGTTGGAGCCGATTCGGCGGGGCTCATTGCGGTGGAGAAGGGAGTTGTCGACAGGGGGTTCGGACCGGGGTAGAATTCAATCCTCCACTGCCGCCTGTCGAGTGAATAAACATAGGACGGGCCTGTCCTACTCCGCCGGGCAGCCAAACATAAGGCGGAATTTTTCATTCTTTGGGGGTGATTTCCCCGCAATCGGCCTACGGCAGCAGCAGCTTCCGCTCGACAAGAACGTCGCCGTACTCGGTGAGGAATTTTTGGACGCGAACGCCAGAGTCATCCTCCAATGACAGCAACCTTGTCGGGAACGACCCAAAATCGCGATCGTTTTGTGGGGGGCCAAACACTTGCAACATATTAGTCAACGTATGGTGCGGAGGTGCCGGTTTGAGGATGCCGCGCGCAGTCAGCGCGGACAACGAGACCGGCCGGGCTTCCTGAATGGGGCGCCAGCCGTCTTTGGTCAATTCCGTCTTCCCGGGAGTGATCAGCGGAGCGAGCAACCGTCTCATTTCGGGGAGGTCGGCTTCGAAGCGGCGGACGTGCTCACGTTTCTTGCGAGCCGCGTCAACAGCCCTCAGGAAGTCTTTAACTTCCTCGGAAGCCACATCCGCGTCGTTTTTGGCCCGTTGCACATCGACCTCCCGTTCCGACCGCTTGCGGGCATTTTCGGAGTCCAGTTTTTTCTGTTCGGTCTCCAGCAGATTCTGGCGATCGGCGGCTTCCGCCGCGTCACGGACCTTCTTCAGTTCGGCCGCCTGAACGATGAGATAGCTTCGGATTTGAGCCTGGTCGAGTTCGCCCAATGCCTGCGCCAGCGTTTTTTCGCCCGGCCGGTCTGATTCGGAAAGCGAATCAAGCAACAGCCCCAGACCGGCGTCATCGGACTTCTGACTGCGGAGTGCCGTGTCGGCGCTCGTGAGGATCTCCTGCACCCGTTCCCCGAAGGCGGCCTTCGGTTCAATCTTCAGCGACCGGGTATCGAGTCCCTGCGTAACGACCTCATCGATGTCGCGGAGTTGTTGACTCCAGGATTCGAGTTCGTCGACCGTGACCCGGGGTTTCGCGGCGAGGGGGGCAAACTGTTCGAGCAAGGTGGCATTCCCCGCCAGTCTTTTTCCTTGCTCGGAAGTTCGGAGTGCCGCCAGACTGCTGTTCCATTTCGCGGTCAACGATTGGAGTTCGGCGATCGAATTGGTCGCCCGGTCAAGCCGTCGCTTGAGATCTTCCCACTTCTGACGTGAGAGCCGATTCTCGCTGGCACTCGCCAAAGCGGAGTTTTCCCGGGCCGACTGTTCCAACTGTCGGTTGGCCTCAGCCGCTTCCTGGGCCGCCTGTTTCGCCGCGGTCGCCTCGGGATTGCCAAAGACCGAATCGAGTGGAAATTTTTGACCGGTTCCCCAGAGCGTCGCAAAGATGCCAGCAATGAACAGCCCGACCCCCGCCAGCGGCCAGGCGAAGTTCGGAGCGTTGAGTTTGGAATGCGCGGGAGCCGCTGCCGCGACGGGGGATCCGGCAGCCGGTGACTGAGGCGGTGGCGTCGCAGAACCGGAAGCCGTGGCGTGACCGGGGGGAGTCGTTGCAGCGTACGGCGTTCCCGACGGTGGGGTTGGGGGCGGGGGCGGAACAGGCGCGGGCTGAGTCATGCGGTCCCTTCTGAAGCATCGGGATTCCGTCGGTCGCGGTCGGCCTTTTTCTTATTCCGTTTGCGCCGCTTTTCGTCGTCTTGCCGCTGTAATGCGAGCATTTTGTCGATAAAGTGCACGGATTCGTCGGCGGAAGGTTCCGGTTCCTGTGGTGCGTTGGCAGCGTCTGGTTCTACCGGTTTCGAGGCGGTCGCGTCACCCTCGGCAGGCGGAGGGGCAGGCGATTCGACCGGAGCTTTTGGAGCTTCAGGGCGAGGGGATTCTGTTGGGTCGGGATCGTCCCACGGGTCGGGAAAACCGCCACTCTCTTCGTGGCCGGTCGGATCAGGAACGGTCCGGGGATGCAGCACGCGTGACCGTCCGGCCGGTGCGGCTTTTTGGCCTTCGAGCGTGGGAAACAGCGTTTCGGAATTCGCTGCCGGCCAGGGGGTCTCAAAGCGCTGCTGATAGACTTCGATAGGGAGGTGATAGACCGAATCCATGATGAACGGAAAACCGCCGAACTGGGCAAAGCCGGCGCTCCGGCGGAGCGCCGCGATGGACCGGCCCGGGGCGTCACCCGCCAGCAGAATGTCGTTGAACCGCAGTCGCGGGGAGGCCGATTCCGAGAAGCTGCGTGTGTCTTTCGTGTAACCCCAGAGAAGTCCGGGGAGGAGATTGATGACGGCGGGATTGACCAGAGTTTCGCCCGAGGCGTCGCGAAGTTCTTCAATCTCCTGCTGGTCGGAGACCGAGAAATGCTGTTTCCAGCGGGTATTGGCTCCAACGGCCGAACGAATGTTG
>JAPLOC010000600.1:0-592 GCA_026692825.1 Planctomycetota bacterium
ATCGCGGATTCCCGTGGAACATAGCGTGGGGCCAGGCAGCACACCGGCTCGGTTTGAAAACCTGCTGATCATCCCGTGCGACGGAACCGACAATCAATCGGTCGTGGCGCTGGATATTCAAACCGGCAAAGAAGTGTGGAAGGCGAAGCGACCCCCTATGACGGGTGACAAAGGGGACTTGCACAAAGCGTTCAGCACGCCGCTGGTGATCAACGACGGAAAACGGGACCAGGTGATCGCCCCGGGAGCTCAGTGGGTTGTCGCGTATGATCCGCGCACGGGGAAAACCCTGTGGCAGGTCAAACATGGTGATGGCTTCTCGAATTCACCGCGCCCGGTTTACGCCCACGGCATGGTCTTCATTTGCACTGGGTACATGGCGCATGAACTGGTGGCGATTCGCGTCGACGGGACCGGGGATGTGACGGAGACGCACGTGGTGTGGCGGGTCAATAAGCAGGTTCCACCGATGTCGTCTCCCGTCGTGGTGGGCGACTACCTCTATATGGTCTCGGACCAAGGGGTGGTGTCCTGCGTTGAAGTGAAGACGGGCGGGGTGAAATATCGTGAACGGATCGCGGGGAATCACAGC
>JAPLOC010000600.1:629-2799 GCA_026692825.1 Planctomycetota bacterium
GAAAGCTGCTGTTCAGCAGCCGGGCGGGGGAGGTTACGGTGATCTCCGCCGGCCCGGGATTCAAGCCACTGGGGACGAACGCGCTGGAAGGGCAGTTGATGGCCAGCCCGGCGGTCTGGCGCGAGTCGTTGATCTACCGGACCGATACGTATCTATACCGGATCGCAGACAAGGCCTCGGCGCGACGGTAAGAACCTGTTCAAATCGAATCCGTTTTTGTCGCTTGTTTCGCGGACATTCGGCACGGCGAGTGTCACACAATCGTTAGAAAAACCAACAGCGCTGTCTGAAACAGCGCGATTGACAACGACATCAGCAACCCCCAGCGGGGGCGCCACCAGAACGACAGCGACAGCGCCCCCAGCACGATCATCGAGCCGAGGAATTTCAGCCCGACCAGCGTCGCGGGGTTCCATTCGTCGTACGACAACAGCCAGATCGCGACGGGATTGCGCTCCAGCAGCACCAAGGTCTCCTGGTAACGCACGGTGAGGTAAGTGTCGTAGGCGGAGACGCCACCGATCAACACCCAGAGGGCCGCGAACACGCCCACTTTCGCTTTGAGGTCGTTGTTCGCCGTCGCCGCCGCCTCGTCGGCGAAATTCCAAATCGCCGGCCGATTCTGCGCCAGAGAAGACAAAGAGCCACTGGAAATGGGGACACCCAATTCACATGCCGCGCTCATCGCTAGGTCTCTCAAGAGAGGGGGGAAACAGTCGAACCGGCCTGCCCCGAGTGGGCCAGCCAAGTTCTTGTTTCCAGAGAACCGACCACAACCATCAAGTCCTGGTTGTGGTCGTTGAAATAGCGGTTTCGCAAATGCCGTGCCCAGTCCACGTGGCCCTACCCCAGTTCGGTTCTCTCGTTTGGATACAACTTATATTCCACAAGCGACTTACGACGATCGTTATGATGCGAACCAGTTCCCCACCGTAGTGCGTGGAATGCCCGCTTGTCGCGCAGGCGGGCACGGGATGACTCTTCCAAATCAAGGTTTGGCCCGATTTTTCACCAAATGAGCGTCAAACCAGTCGGCGAATGCATTCACATCTTCCGCAGACCGCCAGAAATCTCCCCAGCCGTGCCCTTTTCCTGGGCGGACGATGATTTTGACTGGCGCAGCCCCCATTTCCTTCGCCCGGTCGGCAAACCGTTCCGCCTGCTGAAGCGGCACCACCTCGTCCTGATCTCCGTGGATGATCAAGGTCGGGGGAAGATCTTTGCTGACATACGTCACCGGCGAAATCTCTCGCCCCAATTTCGCCCGCTCCTCCGCAGACATCTCTTTTGACCCGAACGCCACTTCAAGCGGTGCCAGTGGCCCTTCACCCACTCCGCTCTTGCCGGGACCGCCGTAATTCACAAAGTCGGTCGGCGGGAAGAAACAGGCGGCCGCCTGCACTGCGGCGCTTTCACGATCAACCGGATCGACCGCATCCGGCTTGCCCGCCCCACCCCGGGCCGCAACCGACAGCGTCAAGTGCCCCCCCGAACTCGACCCCATCACGCCGAGCCGTTGCGGATCGATTTCAAATCGCTTGGCGTTCGTTCGGATGAACCGCACCGCTCGTTCGACATCCAGCATTTCTTCCGCGATGGTGAACCGGGGCTGCGAGCTGGTGACCACAGCGAAAACGGTATATCCCCGGTCGAGATAGACCCGGTAATCGTCGGGGCGAATTGTCACCATGAGCGGTGTCGACTTGCTCGACAACCAGCCCCCGTTCACCAGGAACAATAAGCCGGCTCCATTGGGCTGCGCGGGTTGAAACACATCAAGCGTCAGCGCCATGCCGAACTTTCGGCCGTAGACGACGTCTTCCGTTCGGCGGACTGCGTCGTTGGCGCAGACAGCCACGTTGCTCGCCACCAACAGCGCAATGACGCTGATCAGCGAGGTCAGGATCCGAGACATGGGGAAACGCTCCAGGTGAAAACAGAGACGTGTGGATCTGGGGTGAGAATGAGGTTTTATACTCCACGCGGCCGAAAACGCGACATTGCACTTAAGCCGAATGGGGTCTGGTGACGTGAATCGTCTGTTTTGACGCCGTGTGGAAAAATCCACGCAACAAACCCCCAAAGCATTCGACAATTCCACCGAAAGACACTCCCGGCATCACACTCCGGACACCACACAGGATCGGGCCATGCTGACGGCTGCCACTCA
>JAPLOC010000601.1 GCA_026692825.1 Planctomycetota bacterium
ACAAACGGTTTGGTGCTGCCATCACAAACAACCACGAGTTTGCCGTCGTGCAGAACGGGCGACCCTCCACTGCCATGCATGGGGGGATACTGCAATTCATCACACCGCCATTCGATCGCACCGTCGGCCAGCGCCAGCCGGGCCATTCCGAGCGCACCGAAATGGACGAACACCGAACCATCGCGAACCAGCGGCGTCGGGCTGGCATGGCTGTTTTTCTTGTGAATGGAGGGAACCGTTTCCACCACGCGCACTTCGCGATCCCAGACCACATCGCCCGTCGCGGCGTCAAACGCGAGAGCGCGCAACGACAAGCCCTCCCCCTGCGCAACGGCGGTTGTCAAAAAGACCTTTCCGTTGGCGACCGCCGGTGAAGACCAGCCCAACCCGGGAACTGCGGTCTTCCAGGCGACGTGGGTCGTGTCTGACCATTCGAGTGGAGTCGCCGGACCAACCACATGCCCGTCTGAGTTCGGACCACGGAACTGGGGCCAGTCCCCGGCGCACAGCGCGCACAACACGGCGAATTTGACCAACATGAAAACTGCACCTGGCAGAGCGG
Organism: Planctomycetota bacterium; assembly: GCA_026692825.1. GTDB lineage: Bacteria > Planctomycetota > Planctomycetia > Planctomycetales > Planctomycetaceae > UBA10511. The sequence goes on from JAPLOC010000601.1 coordinate 563, forward strand.
ACGACGGGACAGACACTCAAACTTCGGAACATCATGCTCGACTCGGCGTTCGACCGACCCGAGTGCGGAATCGCAATGTAATCACCGTGGAATCGATGGGGTAGTCCACGTGGCATGCTGATTCCAATCGCGGCTGCCGCCTTGCTTCTCCGCCGATTGAACTCCAGGCAGATGGCGAATCTCAGTGCGCAGTATCCGCAAGCGTTGCCATGCACGCCGGCCCCATGGAAGCGGATCCCAGGGGGACCGTTCCGCCACGCACCTCGTCGGTCCACACCTCGAAGCTCTTCAGTGTGTTGGGACCGAACGTGTTGCTGATCGCGACATCCGCCGCGTCGCGACCCCGTCCGATCAGAATCCGTCCCGTTCGCGGAGCGTTGTTGCGCACATCAAACGTATGCCACGCCCCTCCCAAGTAGACCTCGAACCAGGCAGCGAAGTCCATCGGGGCGTACGGCGGCGGGAGGCCAATATCGCTGAGATATCCTGTGCAATACCGCGCGGGGATATTCAGGCAGCGACAGAACGCGATCGCCAAGTGCGTGAAATCACGGCAGACCCCCCGACGTTCGTGATACACCTGCAGCGCGGTCTTGGTCGCGCGGGCGTGTTCGTAACCGAAGGTGATGTGGCGATGCACAAAATCACAAATCGCCTGCACCCTGCCCCATCCCGTCGGCGCATTGCCGAACAGGCTCCACGCGGTCTCCGAAAGGAGATCGGTCTCGCAATAGCGGCTCCCCAACAAAAACACCAGCGTCTCTTCCGGCAGCGACTGCACCGGATGCTGTTGCGCCGCGGGAACGAAGGCATCGGGCATGCCGGCATCATTCACGACAGCGTCGGTGGAGATCTGAGTCAGACCGGGGGGAGCGACAATCCGGCTGCACCAGTTGCCGAACCCATCACGATACGCGGTGATGGGGAGCGACGGACGCGTGATCAGATGGTCCGGGATGACAATGTCCGAGACCCGTGTGAAATGGATATTCAGCATCAAGATCATTGGTGTCGACTGCGGGCAATCGTACACCAATTTGTAACCGACGCGGATTTGCATCAACCGCTTCTTTAAGAAGTGACTGAGCCGGCGGTTCTCGCTGCGAATTCCAATCTGTTGAGGTGGGATCCGTCGACGGCGATCCAGCGACTCGGGTTCCTGAAGAAAATCAGGACACCTGCATCATACCCGATTGGCGGTATGAATGTCGGAGTGGATGGATGCGTCGTGAGTGGCTTCGGGAATTCGACTAGATCCCGCAACCACCGGCACAGGGGGCGGCATACGCTCCCTGCACGCCACAGGCGCCGGTGGAACAGCCACCACCGCCGTAGCCACAGGGGCTGCCACAAGACTGGGGACAGCAGCAACCATTGAGGGCGGCGGCGACCAGCAAACCGAAAGCGAGCAAAGCGAACTTCTTCATGGCGGGACTCCTACACTTCGACTGGGTCAGTTCCGCCCATTTCGACGGGTCCCCGGAGATCAATCGGGGCGAAAGGCGGGAAGGGAGCGGTGAAATACGAAATTCGACTCAAGTCAACAAGCCCGATTGGCGATATTTGCGGATTGTGCCGATTGTGCCTGTAATTCTTACAAAATCCCCCTGTTTCGCCCGCGTTGCCCGTTCATTCCGCGTCGCCCAAATGACCCCACGCCGATACGAACGTTATGAACGCGAACCCTCACGATACCAGCCGGCGTTTGTTTCTGAACACCCTGCTCGCCAGCGGCCTTGCCGGAATCGCGACGTCGGTACCGGCGGTCGCGCTGGCCGGTCCGCGCGATCGGGTCGCGTCCCGTGACCGCAGTCGATCAGCGGGACAGAGCCTCAATTCCTCGGCTCCGTCGGTTGAAGCGGGACCGACCGAGGAGGCTCGGGAGGCGCTCCGCAACTCCCCCATCGGGCCGGCGGCGGCCGCCGCCGAGCGGAGCCTGGAGATTCTCCGCAAGGTAGCCGGTTACACCACGACACTGATCAAACGCGAGCAGTTCAAATCGGGAGCGGCGGTCGTACCGCACACGATGCTGATGAAACTGCGTCGCGAGCCCTTCAGCGTCTACTTCAAATTCATCGAGCCGCATGCCGGCCGGGAAGTGCTGTATGTTGAAGGACAGAACAAGGGCAAGCTGATGGTCCATGAGGGGTCGGGACTCGCCTCCTGGGTGGGGACGGTCTCGCTGGCACCGACCGCAGACAAGGTGATGGAAGAGAATCGCTATCCCATCACGATGGCGGGGCTGGAAAAGGGACTAGCGCAATTGCTGGCGCGGTGGGCGAAAGAAGCTCC